>JANNNN010001193.1:0-4559 GCA_031398555.1 Planctomycetia bacterium
CCAAACCTCGTGAGTTCATTGATGGATTTAACCCTTCTGATCATGTCGAGACACGGATCTCGCGACTCTACTATTTCCGTGACGCGCATCGCGTAGCACAGATCATTAACCGAGATGCCAAGTCATACAATCGCGCTGCAGTGGAAATGCAGCAGCAACTTGCAAGTAAGGCTCATCAGATCGCAGACCAAGCAACCGATGACCGACGATCGAAAGAACGCAATGCCGTTCAGGCAGCGCAGAAGACACGCGAAGCAGAGCAAGAGATGCAACAAGCTCAGCAATTGGCTCAAAACGCATCGAATCAGGCGGCTGCTGCGCAGGGCGATCTACAGCAGTCTAATGCACAACTGCGGGCATTGCCGCAAGACGCCCCGAACAGAGCTCAACTTGAGGCCAATTCAACCACTCTCTCAAATGTGGTCGGTAGCTCGGAAAGGATCGCGGAATCGGCCCGCAATCGAGCTCAAGCAGCATCAAATAAAGTCCAACAACTCCGCGAAGAAGAAGCTCGCGTCCATGAGCAATGGCAAGCTTCAATTGCGGTTGAGGATCGTGCACGCGAAGAACAGTTCCGGCGCGAAGTCGCGGCTGCACACGCCGATCCAGATACCTACGCGCCGGGAATTCCAGAATCTCAAGATCCGGTACAGCAAGTTTCGGTATCAGTGATTGGGGAGGGACTGATTCAACTTCGTGGTCCAATCAAGGGCATTAACATAATTCGCAACATGATCAATCAGATTGATGCGCCCGTGGGACAAGTCCGAGTCGGAGTACATACCGTGCAGATCAATGGTGAAAAAGGCGACCGGATGGAAATCGTCGCTGGGAAGATACAGCGATTTGTGGATCATTCGCGGTTTCTGACATTGCAATCCGCAGAAATGTTGCGAAAGGCCATCGTCCGAGTTGCGGCGCAACGTGCGATGGAATGTGGAAATGTACCAGGGCTCAACCAAGCTGACCGCGATCGGAGTTATTTGTATGCATTTTTCGGTGAAGATTTTGTTCGCGAATTGGAGACGATGGACTCAGAGTTTCTTGCTACTGGCAACAAGCTACTTTCTATTCATTCAATGGACTCGACCAGTTTAGCGTCGGCGCTATTCCTCATGGCATTGGCCAAAAATACGACTCGCACGCAGATCCAGCAAGAGTTTGAGGCCATGATGACGGGCGAACTTCCAATGGCGGAGCAAAATTACTTTGAGGCTGGACTTACCTGTGACGGCAAACACAAACTATTTGATAAGCACTGTCATCGGAACGAATTCACATTGCTTTCGCAGAACGCGCGCTTCCAATCAATACGCGGGATGTTCAATGCTGACCTTGCCGAAGACGACACGATGACGCCAGTCCAGCGAGAATTTGTCCGACTGGCGCAAATATTCAAGAGCCGCTTAGTTGTCGAATTAGAGTTAAAGCAACGTGTGATGGAAAGGTCAGTCATTGAAGAACGCTTGGGCGACCGTCAAAAAGAGCTTGCAGGCGCTCGAATCAAGGAAGACGCAGCAAATCAACTGAAGCAGCAATCGCAGGTCGCTTTACGGAATTCGCAGAAAGGAACGCTCGTCGCGTCTAGACAACTGTTGGCAGTCGTGCAGAACACGCAACGGCAGGCAGAACAAATTGGCACCAAGGCACAAAATTCGCGAATCTTCGCCGCCAAAAAGATAGAAGACATCGTTAATTACTATGCGAAAGAACTTCGTACGAATACAGGGGATAAAAATCCCGCTTTTATTTTGAAACGCGGTATACCGTTAGACGTACTGAAGAACAGTTTGCTTCTTCCACTAAAAGACGGTGAGTCTTTTGCTAGCAGAGTCGTAGTTTTTAGGAATAGCGAATTTACATGGCACCCCAGCCAGGGCCAAACAAAATGGCCACCAGCTACGTTTTCTATATTTCCTGATTGGCCTCCCGCACATGGCTCGAATTCATCGAAAACGACGGTTGAATTAAATCTGGACACACCTGACAGGATCTTCTTTTCTTCCGGCGATGAGGCTGAAAGAGTCGAACTTGAAGCCGAAGTCAAGAGACTCACAGAATATGCAGTAAAGACGAAGCTGCAGTTCGAGGCGTTGCGAGCCGTAGCTGAAGACCAAGATATGTTGGCAGAAGCGAATAAATCCCTAAATAAGGTCTTACAGGAGCGCGTGCCAGGGAATGAAATTAACAACCTCGCTCGCATTCGCGATGTGCTACAAAAGTACGCAGAGATTGCTGCACACCGGGCAGAGAGAGTTTCCACCCTGTACGACTCGCTCAACTGTATCGTATCAGCTATTGGCATGCCTGACGTTGACTTCCAAAAGGTCTACGAGAATTGGTTGCAAATAGAACGAAAAATTTTTACAGAGTTTTCGGACGAAGAAAGAACACAATCCGAACAAGCTTTTAGCGCGGCAAGAGCGAGCTTTCAAACGCTTCAAGAGCGAGTGTTAGACTTCGAATTCTCAAATCGTGAGGCCGAAGCATCTCGTCGGCCGTTGGATCACAAGAAATTTCTAGACATGCTCGTCGACGAAATGGAAGATAAGTACGTTGAACTACTGGAAGGGACGAGAGCGCACACCGCAAACATTGATGCGTACATCAAGCGGCTGATAACTTCACTCGACGATGATTTTAATACGCAGTTCTACTTCCCGACATTCCGCAAAGTTCGCGAAGCGAGCCAGATGTGGGATGTTCAAATGGGACAGGTAGAAACGACCAATGTACTGGCAAATAACCGTTCGTTTGGCAAAGTGTCACCCGAAGCAACGATGGAATTCGATCTGCCAAAACGTGATATTTTAATTACGGAAGCGATGAATGGGGCTAAGACTCTGATGGATGATTTTGGGGCACTGGCGCAAGATCCGACGTTCCTGGCAATGGCTCAAATGAAAAGCGGCTCGCCCACGTCCTCGCCCATGGCAGGTGCTACTGGCGGCCAGGCTACCGTTCGCAACGTGTTGCCAGGCTTGTCCACCGATACGGCAGAGTCGGTCATGGGGCAACAAGGACCAGGCGGCTCGCGTTTCGGTTCGGCTATGGAAGCTCTGATTCCGGACCCGGCGATCTATAAGTTTGAAACGGGGACGGGCTGGGAGATTCGTCCCGTGATCCAACCAGATGGCCAGGCACTCGTGTTTCATTTTAATTACATGTACACCACCAATGTCCGCGAACCGGTTCGAGCCGACGAAAAGCATCTTGGACGAGTCAAACGACACTTTGTCGATACGGATGTGCAGTTAAGCAACTTTGAATTGCGTGAGATCAGTCGCTATACCGTTGCACTGAAAGCTTCTCGAACATCGCGCGGAGTGCCTCTGCTTGAGGATATTCCGATCGCTGGTGCTCTATTCCGTCCACAGCCGAGCGATGAATCATCGCTGCAACAGAACGTGATTCTGGGACAGGCTACTATATTTCCCACCGTGTTCGATTTGATGGGACTGCGCTGGGCACCGGTTGTCTCCGATTTGGATCCGCTACGATTGTCCAACGACGAGTTCGTCGTCCGCAATCGCCGTCGTGCGATTACAAATCGAGTGTTTGACGTGTCCAGTTCAGAAGTCGACAAGTTTCTCAGAATTCCCGATGCGGAACGTCGGATGGATCTTTATCGCTCACAAGAGACGATTCCTTCGATGCATCCGAATGGTTACGACGGACCTGGTGCAAACCTCCGCGATAGTCAACTTCAAGAGGGTTACTCTCCAACACAGCGCACGGAAACGCAGTTCATCCCCGGCGACTCGATCGAAGGAAGTCTTGATTTGCGAGGGCGGCGAAGACAATCAGATTTGCAAAATGAAATTCCACTGATGCAGCCCAAAACGCCAGAGCCAAATATGCTGCCGAAGACAGGTAAACCAGGCACTTGGGACAATTCATCGTCGCGCATCCCGACTCCTGGCACCGTTACCAGTGCTGGTTATCAAACAACGCCCGGAGCCACAAATCCTCTTAGATCTAACATACCAACACAACCTCAAGGCAAATCGAACACTACCCCTAGACCCGCAACTCCGTCGGCCCCCAAAAGCACAGCGAGTCGCCTACCACAGTTCTCTAATCCGTTTTCTCGTGGCCAGGCGAAGAGGTAGTTTGTCGATTTAACTCAGAAATGATGAAGATGCGCATCAACAAAAAAATAGCTGTTACGGTGTCTATAGTCTCTGTTGTGGCCGTGGCGGCAGCTCCAACTTTTCATCGGACCCGTCCCGCCGTGCGCTGCGACATTCCTGCTGGAAACTATCAGCACAGCAAACTGTCTCAGCCGCAGCGCAGTCTAAGCAATGTGCCAATTGTCATTAACGTTCCGCTAAAGGATTTTTATGGTCCGGCAGCAGTCGATCGTTTGACACCAGCCAACGACCAACAACTAGCGGTGAAGTCTTTTCAGTTTGTTAAAGACCCATTTTTGCAAAGTGACCATTGCTCGGTATCTCAAATGTCCGTCCTTTTGCACGAATCGGGCCGGTGGACGGTAAGCATGCAGGCAAACCAAAACCCTATAAATACTAGGCAGATTCTGGACGTCACGACGGCCC
>JANNNN010001205.1:0-6345 GCA_031398555.1 Planctomycetia bacterium
CCTGAGACCAAGGCAACTTGCATCTGGATCCGTGATAAACCGTTCTTGGCAGCCGTAGCTGGAATCGTGAGAAACAGCACGAGTAAAGGCGACGCTTCCGGTGTCTGACGAAACCAGCCACCTGCATTGTCGCTTTCGGATTCTAACAAACCCAGCGACGCAATCGCCGCTCAAGGATCTCGCCGGAGTTCGCCCATCGGGGCCGCGTAGACGCTCGCATACCAGCTCAACCACTTTTGCTTATCGTAAGCAAAGTTCTGCCGCGTCAAGGTCGTCAGCGCTGCAAGCACTTCCTGATTCTGCGATTCCTCGATCGTCGTTTGCGGCTTGCCGCCAAAGCCCAACGAACCGTTGCTGTTAATGTTGTCTTGCTGTTTTCTTGTCACTTTGAACTTCGTTACCAACGCTTCGATCAGCGGCAGAATCGAGTTCTCAGCATTGAGGTAATGGAGCCCCATCGCTGCTCTGCTGAGCTTTACGTTTAAATCCGGATTCTCTTGCGTTTTGCTTGAAACCCCTCGCAAAACTGCGATGTAGCTTGCGATAGCGTAATCGCGACCGTATTGCAAAAGCGATTTGAGACATGCATCGCGAATTTGAGGTTCTGGGTCGTCTATAGTTGCTTGAACGAGGGCGGAAACAGCGTCGATCGATTGGAACTGCGATAGCATTTGAATGTAAAGCAGCTTTAGCTTCACCGGAGTTTTTGCGGCTAGCAGCTTCGAGCCCAAGACAGAAACTGCGTAGGGATCATTGATCTGCATCAGTTCTGCTAGGGCTTTATCAGCGTTTGCATTGTTGGCCACGATGTCCTTCTGCAAGTTGTCGATCAGTTTGTTCCATTTCCCAGTATTCTTTTTCTGCGTCTCCTTCGCTTCATTGAACGCATAGACCTCTGGATAAACGTACTTTCCGCCAATCTTTACTTTTCCTTTTCCCTCAGTCATAAACTCATCGCGCGCAACCCACCGTCCCGAGTTATCTTTGATGTACTGCAATGCGCTCCGAGCCGTTGCATGATCGGGATTGAAGTCCAACGCGTGGCGATAATGAGCCTGCTCTTGCTCCTTCAAACCGTTCTTGTTGCACCACCCAGCCAAGGCCGCGTGCGACTCCGCCGTCGCTTCTACTTTTTGCAACGCGAGTTTGTACTTCTCGATTCGCTCGTCCGTTTTTAAATGTCCGTTAGTTTCCAACTGACTGCTTGGAAATCGAACAAGCGCGCCTGATTGCAATTCCACCGTCCACTGCGGCGCATCGGCTTTCGGCACACCCTTGAGTTGCCCCACCAGAGTTCGGCCGTCCTTCAACTTGAATTCGTCGGCAATAGCAACCTTGCAGCTTGTGAAACAAAGAAATCCGCCTAAAGCCAACGTTAGAAAACGCAGACGATTTTCAAGGATTTCAGTTTTCATAACAGCTCCTGCCAAATCGAAGTCGAAGGACGGACGATACTCTATTGTGACCCCCTGCCACGGTGAAAGCTATACCTCAAGCCGCGAATTGACGGCATGTTGATTTTTGCAGTTTAATTGCGCCAGCCCGCTCGACTTATTGCGGATCGCGGGTGCACTCGCCGGCGGGGACGCCGCCTTGGACGCCCGCGGTCCGAAATCATCGAAATGCTTGATTGATGCATTCCGCTACCCAAAATCTACTCTGGACAAAGTACGGGATTCAACTGGCCGAATATTCGTCATAATCGTGACAGGATCGACTATTGTCGTTTCCTACGAACCGATCTTCGACTCCGACTTATCTTCCTTAAACTTTGGAGCCTTCAAGTGCTCGCGGTCTTGCTTTGAAACTTTTGCCAATATCTCTTCAATTCGCAACATCGTGCTAAACGGGGCAGAAACAATCATTTGTGAACCGAAGTGACTGATCGTATTCGTACCACCAGCGACCAACCAAGAATCTGGTTCAACGTGATTCATAATCAACGCCGCCAATTCGTCGGCATGCGAAGCATCGGGCAAGAAAAAAGCCAAGTCAAAGGTTCGCAATTGCGGCTCCGCATCTGCATCCTCATAGGAAGTGATTTGAATACCCTCTGGCAATAAGCGCCATGTAAATCCACCGTTACCGTTTTCAACTGACTGAAGCATCCGTTTCAATACATCCTTTAGCTTGCCCGAAGCTTCGACGGTGACCGGGGATTTAATATCGACTCCTAAGGCACTAAATTCGACTTCGTTCAACAGAATCTCGGTTTCGATTTGAGCCTCAAGCAGCTTCAATGCTTGATTCAGCGGCTTGTTCTCGCACCGAATTTTTACTACGGTCGCAAGATTCGCTCTTACAGCATCCAACTCTTCATCGGTTGTTACCCATTGAAGCCATACTGGTGGAGCAGGCTTTTCCCACTCGTCATAGTCGATTGTCTTCTGTGGCCTCGCGGGAATCCCGCCAGTCGTCTGTCTCGCGTCACCTAGTTTCGTGACACCCACCATTAACAATCCCACGATCGCAATCCAACTAACAACTGGCGCTACACGGTTTCTCATCAAGGCACCTAGTCAGAAGAGTATTCTTAGAGGAGTCGGCAAGCAGAATTTGCCGGGTTTGATTCTATCCGACACGCATTGAGCTCGCAAACTTCGTCCTAGAAAGAAATAGACAAACTCGGAATTGATGTGTTGGCTTTTCAGGCCTTTGCATATCATCGAATTGCTCACCGGGCCTTCGACCCGCCTGAGGTTATGCCAGCCCTTCGGGCATGTAGCACAGTATGGAAAGTCTGAACATTGAGGGACCGATTGCGAGCCCGTCCCTTCCCGAAGGGAAGACACAACCCTAGCCGGTGGTGAAACCACCGGTGAAGAGGACAGTGGATACCGTAGACCCGAAGGGTCGACAGATAGGTTGTTTTTGTGTGTTGATGAAAGGTTGTGAAACGTGGCACGAGAATTGGTTCTGTCGACCTTTCGGGTCTAACACTGCTGCGCTTAAATAACCGGTGGTTTCACCACCGGCTAGGGTTATACCAGCCGCTCTGGCTTAGACGCCCATGCATGGACGAATTGGCTCACTTGCAGCCGCGGGTGGCACACATGTGTGCCCAAGTGCTCACTTTATTTTCGTTGGAATTGCGTCAGCAGAAGTTTTGCCTTAAAAAGACTGAATGTATTGCTGCTTTCGCACATTCAAACTTACATGGCACAGCCTTCGCATACGCAACGCGGTGAAAACAATTCAACAGGGTTCCTTCAAGTTACAAGATTCACAAGAACGGTTGGCAGTCCGCATGATTCATGAAGTTTCCGGCGATATTTTATTGACCAGTGCACAGGCAATTGCGCACGGTGTTGCACCGAATGACCACTTTGATTCGGGGCTAGCGCTTTCTTTACGTAAGAAGTGGCCGACGATGGCGAAAGACTTTCGACATTATGCCCACCAATCGCATCCCAAGCCTGGTGAAATTTGGACTTGGGGTGGCGTTGGCGGGGCTCGCATTTTCAATTTGATGACGCAAGAAGGTGATCACGGGCACGGTTCACGTCCAGGGAGGGCAAATCTAGCCAATGTTCACCACTGCCTCAAACGCCTTCGGCATGAACTAGAGAAAGAAAAAATCACTAGCCTCGCGCTTCCCGCTCTTGCGACAGGCGTTGGTGGACTCTCCTGGACAGATGTGAAACCACTGGTCGAACAAAGTCTCAGTGATTTAGATATCCCGATTTATGTTTACACCATGTACCACGCTGGGCAACAGGCGACGGAGCCGGTGTAACTCGCTATAGTTAGTTCCATCTCGTAGCAACAATCTTGCCCTCGCAAATTGCATTGATCGGCCTAGTCGATGGATGAACGACCGGTACACTCGTTGGCGGCTTCTGAAGTCGTGCAGCGCATGCAGAGCGATCCAGAGTCGGGCCTGAGCGGCCAGGAGGCCGCTGATCGTTTGCGACAGTTCGGTGAGAATCGCCTTGCAGTCGCCGCAGGAACTCCACGCTGGAAACGCCTGTTGAGCCAGTTTCAAGGATTGATCATCGGACTACTGCTCGTTTCGGCAGCGGTCGCTGGAATTCTGGGTGAGTGGATCGATGCGGTTGTTATCTTTGCAATTGTAGTGATCAACGGGATACTGGGTTTTCTACAAGAGGATCGTGCTGAGAAGGCCCTCGAAGCGCTGCGGAAGATGGCCGCTCCGAAAGCCACGGTTCGACGTAGCGGACTTGTGCAAACCGTTCGCGCCGATCATTTGGTTCCAGGCGATGTGCTCGAGTTGGAAGCGGGTGATCATATCGCCGCTGATGCTCGGCTGATTACCGCGTATGGCTTGCAAGTCTCCGAGGCCTCACTGACTGGTGAGTCGCAACCTAGCGAAAAATCTTCCGCAGTGGTCATGCCGAATGAAACCGAACTCGGCGACCGCCGCAACATGGTTTTCGCGGGAACCACAACCACTGCTGGTAAAGCCGTTGCGATCGTGACAGCCACGGGAATGGCAACGGAGATTGGGTCCATTGCTGAATTGCTTCAGCAAACGGAGTCCGAGCCCACGCCGCTACAGCTAAGACTAGCCGAGCTCGGTCGCATAATGGTAGGCGGATGCTTAGCCATAGTCTCTGTGATCTTCCTACTTCAATGGCTGCGTGGCGGTGAACTGTTCGAAGTTTTCTTGACGAGCGTCAGCCTGGCAGTTGCTGCCGTACCAGAAGGACTCCCCGCCGTCGTGACAATCACCTTGGCCATCGGTCTGAGTCGCATGGCAAAGAAGAATGCGATCATTCGCACGCTTCCAAGCGTCGAGACCCTGGGGTGTATCTCTGTGATCTGCAGTGACAAGACTGGCACTCTAACCTGTAATCAAATGACGGTTACCGAAATTCGTATAGCGGGCACGCAATTCAACGTCTCCGGCAGCGGCTACTCTAGCGAAGGCCGTGTAGTTTTAAAACATATCGATGGTACCCGTCGCGTTGACGAAGCAAGCCATGACGTTCAACAGCGGCTTGCAAAGTCTGATGCGGAAATGGCGTGGCTGCTGCGAGTTGGCGCTATGTGCAACAACGCTCAGTGGTCGTGGGACAAAGTTAAGCTATGCGCTGCTATACAGGGTGATCCAACTGAAGTGGCTTTGCTGGTTGCAGCCGCTAAAGTTCCACAGGCGTCTGCGGCGCTGGAGGTCAGTATGCTGCATGAGAATTCTTTCGATTCTGATCGTAAAATGATGTCGCAGGTTTATCGCTTGCCAGATGGGAGCGTCCTACTGGTTGCCAAGGGAGCACCGGAAGTCCTTCTGCGCCAATCGACTCGGATTCGCGAATACGGCATCGAGCGCGCTATTGAGGAGCGCGATCGACAGCAAATTCAGCAAAACAATTTAGAGATGGCCGGAAGTGCGCTTCGGGTACTCGCTCTCGCATGTCGGTCGTCGAATGAAAATCAAGATAATTGGCTGAAGGAAGACAATCTGACGTTTCTCGGCTTGGTTGGAATGATTGATCCTCCTCGTGCCGAAGCCGCCGAGGCCGTTGAACGCTGCTACAGAGCGGGCGTGCGCCCGGTAATGATTACGGGTGATCACCCGGCAACGGCATTGGCTGTGGCAAGGATGCTCCGCATTGCAACAACAACCACTCAGGCTGTAACCGGGGCGCAATTGGAGACGATGACCGATCAAGAACTGGTCGATCGCGTGAAGCAGTCCGCGGTCTACGCGCGAGTCAGTGCTCAGCACAAATTGCGAGTCGTCAATGCATTGCGTTCTCAGGGGCATGTGGTTGCAATGACCGGCGATGGGGTGAACGATGCGCCAGCAATAAAAGTGGCAGATATCGGCATTGCCATGGGGATTACTGGTAGCGACGTCGCCAAAGAATCTGCCGACATGATTTTGACAGACGATAACTTTGCAACTATCGTGAACGCGGTTGAAGAAGGTCGAGGCATCTATGAGAACATTCAGAAATTCTTGCACTACCTATTGGCATGCAACACGAGTGAAGTTCTGTTCATGTTCGTCGGCAGTCTGACGGGTTGGCCAATCCCTTTGGTACCGATTCAAATACTCTGGATCAATTTGGTAACGGACGGCATTCCCGCAATATCGCTTGCTATGGAACCTATCGAAAAGGACTTAATGGACCGACCGCCGCGTGGTCCAAAAGAGGCTTTCCTGCCCCCCCGGCGAATGCTGAAAATAGCTGTACACGGAAGTCTAATGGCTTGCGTTGCGCTTTTCGCCTTCTGGCTATATTACACGTACTGGCAAGTAGGCACTGATCGTGCGCGGACCATCGCAATTTGTCCGAAGTTCCTGAACCCGCGGAGTCTGACTGGTCCAGCCAGCGTGGTGGGCTCCACCAGAGGACGAGCTTCCGGCGCTACTCCCGG
>JANNNN010001277.1:0-3620 GCA_031398555.1 Planctomycetia bacterium
GCCGGCGCCACCTGGGTGGACCAGCCCGTAGTGTGCGATCAGGGGTTGGTCACGAGTCGACGACCCGATGATTTACCAGCCTTTTGCCAAAAGGCAATCGAAGAGTTCGCAGAAGGCACCCATGTGGGACAGACTGTATAAATTGGTGAAAATTACCTCGAGAATTTAGAAGAGTTTTAGAAATGTTACTACGAACTAAAGCAACCGGCGATCTGATTGAAGTCGAGAGCTTAGAGGAACTGTTCAGTCCGTTTGAGCAACGCGTTAAGGGACGAAATCAAGCTGGCCAGGAAGAGCAGGATACAGTGAAATTCGAAAAGTCGGAGCTGTCATTTCCGACTGGTGAGCCGTTACCACGATGCTGGGTCGACGCGGATTCGGAAACACAAAGTGCACATCAATCAGCTGGCTAAGGCACCAGTTCAAGTCGGGACAGAGCACTTAGTGAGAGTTCATTTCAAACCCGCTGCTTGCGGTCCAACGATGTAGAATCAATCGGCTGAAAACATTGACTAGTCCAAGCATTACTAAACCTAGCAGTGTGCTTGTAAATATCACTGCAATGAGTGCGTCGGTCCGCGCCAAATTTTGCCAGCCTATCATCAGTTTTCCCAAGCCTGCATATTTAGCTCCACTGCCAACGAATAGTTCACCGATTATCGCGCCGATTACGGTCATGCCTGAACTTATGCGCATTCCCAAAATCAAATGACTGATCGCATTGGGGATTCGCAATTTAATTAGTGTCTGCAAACGGGTAGCACCGTTCATTTGAAACAGGTCTAACAAGTTGCGATCCACGGAAGTTAACCCAGCCGTCACGTTCGAGATGATTGGAAACAGGCTGATGATGGTTGAGACAAGGATCACGGTTGTAAATCGATATCCAAACCAGGTGATCAGCAGTGGTGCGATGGCCACGATCGGAACAGTTTGAAGAAATACAACGTATGGCTGGAATGCAACTCGTAAACGCGAAGACTGACTAAACAGCATTGCGATCAATGAGCCGACGATGACGCTTGCAAGCAGGGCGCAGATCGCCGCGGTGCCCGTAACTAAAAAACCTCTGCCCAGCACCTCGCGCTCAAGCCATGCGACTTCCATAACGCGGGCGGGCGAAGGCAATACAATCGGATGCACTTTGGACCAGCGAACTCCGAGGTACCAAATTCCTAGAAAAACGATTAGTAAGCCCGTTGCCCATGCACCGTTCTGAACCGCTGGGGTATTCGGCGTGAGACGATTGCCAATACTTGTCAAAAGATTCTCCGATTGCACGATGAGTTAACGGCTTCCTTCGAACGAACCCAATCAGCCGTCTTCGTCAACACCGTTGGCTCTTCCCAATTCAAAATCAAACTCGCTTAGGGCGGGGACAATCATGGCTGTCGTCGCGAATCCATAGGCGGCCACAACGACGGAAAAAACGGTCAGCTCTTGATCGCGAAGAATGAAACTAGTGATTGCAAAGAACGTCAAAAACGGCAAACCAAACGCAGCTAGAGCGATTGCTGGACTCGGATTGCGGCTCCCCATGGCAATGAATAACCCGGTCCCCCCCCCTAAGATTATCGCCAAAAACGGAGGCAATTGTCGAGCGAAGGAGCCCCTGAAACTCATCATGATCATCATGCAGGTAACAATTCCAAGAAACAAAAAAAATAACGTCCCAAGACTAGTTCCGATTGCCGTTCGCGACTGGCTATAGATCATTCCGCAGTGAATACCAAGCATCGCGGCAAAGGCGTTCATAACGATCAAGCAGCCGATCGTGAACAACAGATTCTCGGCGCCGATCCCACCTTGAGTCCATAAGTAGGTTACCAACGCAATCGGTAGAATGACCATCTCCTTCGTCACGTACAACACTCCGAACAGCTTACCAACCAAAAACTGCATCGGAGTGATTTGTGTAGCCAGCAGTAGATCGAGAGCTTGACCGTCACGCTCATTAGTGATCGAGTTAACGGCCAGTGCGTTGATCATCACCAACGAAATCGCGAAGAATGGGGCAAGGATGCGAGCTGAGATCGGGATCAGTTCATCGGCCAAGCGGCTGCGCTGGAGGGCAACGCCCGATGATACCGACCAATAAAGCGCACCGACGGCGGCTGCGAACAACAGCAGGTACGAGAGTCGAATAATCATCAGTTTGCGACCGTAGGCCCATGTGCACATCTCTCGCCATAGAACTGGATTGTTCCACATTCGTCTAGGAGCGCGCACTTTCCATGACCGTTTATCAGCAACTCGTTCTTCGCTAGTTGGTGACAAAGCATCGTAGGTTTCATCTGGCTCCGACGTTTGAATTTGCACGTGGCGGGAAGGATTCCAGATTCGCAACCGCATCACTGAAATCGTACACCACAGGCAACCAACCAGCATCCCAAGTGCGCAATGCACGGTCGCGGCACCACCGGGTAAAAAATTCCAAGCTGATTGACTGATCGGTTGGCAAACGGCCCAAAGAGCGCGGACCGGGCTAAGGATTTCGGCTAACTCTGCGGGGACGCCATTAATGCTGTCCGTCGCGATGGCTTCGCAAAAGGCGAGCCATCCGGTAATAGCAAGCATGGTGAGCGCGAGTGTTTGGAAAGTCTTTTCGCGCCAGAAGGCAAATAGATTTGACAATGCCGCACACCAAAATGCAGTCACTAAGACAATGGAGGTTCCAAGGACAACCTGCGCAATGCTAACACCGCCTAGTAGAGATATGACCAACAACAGCGGGAATGCAGCGAAAACTAAATTGGCGATGCCTATGAGGCTGGATGTCAACTTGCCTAGTACGATTTCTGAACTGCTCAATCGCGTCAATAACAACAAAATTAATGTCCGCCTATCCTTTTCTTGGCTGACCGCGCTGGCCGCAGCAACGGCAGCCAGAAACATCGTTACGATCAGCTCAAGTGGCATAACGATCTGGAAAACCATTGATCCAAATCGCGATAGATCGCCCAAGTTGCGAACTTGCTGAATCCCTGCCATCAGCGCCCACGCAGTACAAACCAAACTAAATAAAACGATGACGAAGGTCGTACGCTGTATGTAGAAACTTAATCGGCGAGGCGAAACCATCCATTCGCGGGCGAGTATTGGACCAAACATGACTAGTTTCAAGCAAAAAAGTGGCAGCGTAATAACGTAAGCAGTTTCTGATCGTAACGATTGTAACTTCTCTTACGGGAGTTCAAGCGGTCCTAACGGGAATTATTTTGCATTGCTTCGGCTTCGTTTCCTTCGCATGCTAGGTTTAAGTGGAACTCCGTATCTTTTGGATACCGGAGTGCTTGATCATGAGACACAGCAAGGATTTAGAGCATGTTGCGTTCGTTGTTCAAAAAACGCCTGAATCGTTTCCACGAGGATGAAGGCGGGCCCACCGCAGTGGAATACGCAGTGATGATCGCATTGATCATCGTTGTTTGTATCAGCGCCGTAAAATCGCTTTCTTTAGCAACCAAGGGGAGCTTGGACGCATCCAGCAATGCGATCCAATCGGTTCTTTAACGTCTGATTTGAGTTTCTATTTTCCCCAAGGTGAAGCGTGGCATTACGACAGCAAGTTTGGGTCGATAGAAGCGTTCAAGGAGTGCTTGTTGGCCGCGTGATCCTGT
>JANNNN010000008.1:0-5939 GCA_031398555.1 Planctomycetia bacterium
ATAGCGACCAAACTGCCATAATGAGGGTTATCAAATCCGATTTATGAAAAGCCTGAGGCCTGCTTTGAGCACGCTCACTGAACTTCCAATCTCTGCGACTCTTTGACTCTGCGTCTCTGCGCTAAATTTCCAGTGTGGAGGCTGTCAAGACGCTTAAAATTAAACGCAGAGACGCAGAGTCAAAGAGACGCAGAGAAAGTTGTCGGGTTTCTGACTAGAATAGTTCCCTCGCAAACGACTCATGCAATGCTTTCTGGCCTTGGTGAAATACTCCAGTCAGAGATACTTATCCCGCCCCGTACAGTGACAACCGACTTATAGGAACAACGAAGTGACTCAGCGACTCAAACTCTGGATGTGCAGCCTCGCGCTGTGCCTCAGCCTGGGAGCGATCCCCGCAATTGCGGCGGATTTAAAGATTCTGTATTTAGGCGACAATGGTCATCACCAACCGAAAGTCCGTTTCGACCAGCTACAACCGGTGCTCAGTCAGCGGGGAATTGAGATCACCTACACAGATGATCTCAGGCAACTCGAATTGGCCAATCTCAAGAAGTATGCTGGATTGATCGTCTACGCGAATACGACTGAGTTGCCAGCCGCTCAAGAATCCGCCTTGCTGGAGTATGTCGCTAGCGGCGGTGGTTTCATTCCACTGCATTGTGCTTCCTATTGCTTCCTCAATTCACCTACCTACATCGACTTGGTTGGCGCCCAATTTAAAAAGCACGGCGGCGAGATTTTTGCAACTGAAATTGTGCAGCCTGAACACCCGATCATGAAGGGCTTTAGCGGTTTCTCAAGTTGGGATGAAACGTACGTTCACACCAAGCACAACGACCGAAACCGAATCGTGCTCGAAGTCCGTCGCGCTGGTGGCCAAGATACAGGCAATGAGACGGAGCCGTGGACTTGGGTTAGAACTCACGGCAACGGCCGCGTCTTCTACACCGCTTGGGGCCACGATCAACGCACTTGGTCAAATCCTGGATTTCAGAACTTAGTTGAACGCGGCATCCGTTGGGCTTGCAAAGACGATCCAGCCAGCGTCCCGGCTTACCAAGACAAAAGTGTGTTCCCGATTCCGAAGATGACCGCACCGCGAACCGATGTTGCCAAGTTTGAGTTCGAAGAAGTTGGTCCGAAGATCCCGAACTACCTGCCGAGCAACAGATGGGGTGTGCAGGGTGATGCGATAACTAAGATGCAAATGCCGCTTTCGCCTGCTGAGTCGATGAAACATTACGTTACGCCCGAGAATTTTCACCTCGAGTTGTCGATCGCTGAACCAGGTTTTCAAGGCAAGCCAATTGCGATGAATTGGGACGAACGCGGACGTTTGTGGGTTTGCGAAACCATAGATTACCCGAACGAATTGATGCCCCCGGGACAAGGCCGCGATCGCATTCGCATCTGTGAAGATACCAACGACGACGGCGTCATGGACAAGACCACCGTTTTTGCGGAGAAACTTAGTATTCCAACTTCGCTCGAGTTTTGCCGAGGCGGTGTTGTTGTCCAAGCTGGCGTTGAGACACTGTACTTGAAAGATACCAACGGCGACGACAAAGCCGACGTTCGCGAAGTGCTCATCACCGGCTGGGCGATGGGCGATACTCACGGCGGCGTCAGCAACTTTATGTACGGATTGGACAATCGCTATTGGGCTATGCAAGGCTATAACGATTCGCATCCCGAATATGCAACCGGCAAGCATCGCGGTTTCCGTCAAGGACCATTTAACTTTACGGTTGCTGGTGAAGGCAAGGACAAGGCTAAAGTAACCGACGTTGAATTCGTACGGTCGACAACTAACAACAGTTGGGGACTCGGGATCAGCGAAGAAGGTTTGATTTTCGCTTCGACCGCCAACCGCGCTCCAAGCTTCTTTGTGCCGATTCCAAATCGATACTACGAACGCGTAAAAGGCTGGACGCCAAGTCTCATGGCGGACCAGATCGCTGACACGTTCTTATTCAAAGCAATCACCGACAAAGTGCGTCAAGTTGACCAGCATGGCGGTTACACAGCCGGTGCAGGTCATTCGCTCTACACCGCTCGCACCTACCCCAAAGCTTGGTGGAATCGCGTCGCGTTTGTATGCGAACCGACGGGCCATCTGGTTGGTACGTTCGTTCTCAATCGCGAAGGAGCCACCTATCGTGACACCAGCCCCTTCAATCTAACGGCCAGCGACGATGATTGGGCTGCGCCGATCATGGCGGAAGTCGGCCCAGATGGCAGCGTTTGGATTTTGGATTGGTACAACTTTATTGTCCAGCACAATCCAACACCGCAAGGCTTTAAAACCGGTAAAGGCAATGCCTACGAATCGGACCTGCGCGACAAGAAACTCGGCCGCGTCTACCGCTTAGTCTACGATGGCAAAGATGGTCAATCCGGCGCGGATAAGGCTCCGAAGTTGGACGCTTCGAAGCCCGAGACCTTGCTCGCCGCGCTCAGTCACTCGAATCGACTGTGGCGCCGACACGCTCAACGCTTGTTAGTCGAACGTGGCCAAGCGGACGTCTCACCCGCACTTGTAAAAATGGTTGCAGAACCATCAGTCGATGAAACTGGAAATAATGTGGGTGCGATTCATGCGCTTTGGACCTTGAAGGGCATCGGAGCACTCGAAAAAGCTTCAGGCGATGCTTTTGCGACTGCTGTTGCGGCACTGAAACACAAGTCGCCTGGCGTTCGACGCAATGCGGCTTTGGTTTTGCCCTCAGCACCTGAATCTGCTGCAGCGATTGTTGCGGCTGGTTTACTCAAAGATGAAGACAAACAGGTGCAGATCGGCGCCTTGATGGCACTCGCGGATCAACCTAGCAATTCAGCCGCTGGTAAGTCACTGGCGGAAGCGTCGAAGAACGCTGATTTTATGAGCGACAAGTTCCTGCAAGAAGGTTTGATCTGTGCCGCTGCAATTCAAGCCGACAACTTCCTGGCGGCTTTATTGGTAGCTCAAACCGGCTCGAATGCAAAACCGGCCGCGCTATCGGAAGCTCAAGCTCTGTCGGTCCGCGTGATCGCTGAACACCTGGCTCGTTCGGATATGAAGGCCGATGGGCTCGATAAGTTGCTGGCCAGTCTGGCCGCTGGTAATGCCAGCGTTGCGGAAGCAGTCATCGAAGGGCTCGCATCCGGTTGGCCCAAGAATAGCAAAGTAAAACTGTCTGAAGCAAGTGAAGCGACGCTAGAAAAACTGTTCGGAACGATGAGCCCTCAATCGCGCGGCTCACTCGTTCGACTGGCAACCCAATGGGGCAGCGAGCGATTGGCGAAGTATGCATCGGAAATAGCGGCCAGCATGGTGGCTACGGTCGTCGATAACTCCGCCGATGCAAAGAAGCGAATCGCCGCCGCCAGTGACTTGATTAGCCTTGATCCATCGGGCGACGTCGCCATTAGCAAGTTGATTGAATCGATCACGCCGCAAATGCCACCAGCAGTTGCAACTGGGGTCGTGCGAGCACTTGCCGATTCAACTGCAGCGAACGTTTCATCGAGACTGATCGAAGTCTGGCCATCGCTCACGCCAACGCTGCGTGGCGATGTGATTTCTGTTTTGATGAAGCGTCCAAAGACAACCCAGGACATGCTCGCCTCGATCAAGGAGGGCACGATTTCAATCGCAGACCTATCGCTTGACCAGCGTCAATCGTTGCGCTCACATCCTGACAAAGAAGTGCAGGCTGCGGCTGAGAAATTGTTGGCCGCTTCAGGTGGCTTGGTCAGCGCAGATCGTCAGAATGTGCTCCATACTTATATGCCAGCTACGCACATAACTGGCGATGCCAAGACAGGCAAAGCACTGTTCACCAAGAACTGTGCGAACTGCCACAAGCACTCTGGTGAGGGGAACGAAATCGGACCCGACTTGACCGGAATGGCCGTTCATCCGAAAGAAGAACTGCTGGTTCATATCCTCGATCCAAACCGTAGCGTTGAAGGAAACTTCCGGCGCTACACGGTACTGACCGATGATGGTCAAGTCCTGAGTGGAATGTTAGCTGCTGAATCGAATTCAGCAGTCGAGTTGATCGATGCGGAGGCCAAACGTCACTCCATTGCTCGCGATGATATCGAGCGTATCACATCGACTAACAAGTCGCTCATGCCTGAAGGCTTTGAACAGCAACTGAAACCTGACGATATGTCAAACTTGCTTGAATTCTTGGCTAGCAAAGGACGTTACGTCCCGCTACAGCTGGGAACGATTGCAACCGCGATCAGTACCAAGGGTTTGTTCAGCGACGATGACAACGGACCAGATCGAATGGTTTTCCGCGATTGGAAACCCAAGGAGTTCGAAGGCGTTCCGTTCTACTTGGTTGATCCGGTTGGCAAGACAAAGCCCAACATTGTGATGCTGTACGGTCCCAATGCAACCTTGCCGCCGAAGATGCCAAAGAGTGTCACATTGCCTTGCAACATGGTAGTGAAGACTTTACACATGCTGAGCGGTGTTAGCGGTTGGGGATTCCCGTACGATAACGCAAAATCGACAAGCATGATTGTGCGATTCCGTTTCGCGGATGACGAAATCGAAGACCACCCGCTAGTCAACGGCGTTCACTTCGCGGACTATATTCGTCGTGTCGATGTGCCGGAGTCGAAATTCGCGTTCTCGCTGCAAGGTCAACAGATCCGTTACCTCAGCGTTAGTCCCAAGCGGCAAGCGATCGTAAAATCGGTCGAGTTGCTCAAAGGACCGGACAATTCAGCTCCTATCGTGATGGCCGTGACCGCTGAACAAAACCAATAGCCGCCCAAAGAGTTCCAATGACCAAATCGAACATTTTCACTGGTTGCATTCCCGCTTTGATGACTCCCTGTTCGGCCGATGGCAAGCCGAACTTTGATGCCCTAGTTGCAAAGGCTAAAGAGTTGGTTGAGACGGGTATGCGAGCCGTGGTCTACTGTGGTTCGATGGGTGATTGGCCGCTATTGACCGATGAACAGCGACGTGACGGTGTGCGAGCCCTAACGTCCGCTGGCGTGCCCGTCGTCGTTGGCACTGGGGCTCAGAATCCAGCAATTGCTGCTTCGCACGCGGCGCACGCCAAGAAAGTCGGTGCCGAAGGTCTGATGGTGATCCCGCGTGTCCTTTCACGCGGCACATCCACATCGGCGCAGCGGGCTCACTTTGCAGGCATCCTCAAAGCCGCTAATGGTTTACCGGCTGTGATTTACAACAGTCCGTATTACGGTTTCGAAACCAGAGCCGATTTGTTCTTCGACCTCCACCGCGAATTTCCGAATTTGATCGGATTTAAAGAATTTGGCGGCGCGAAATCGCTCAGTTATGCCGCTGAACACATTACCAGCGGCAATCCTAATCTGACTTTAATGGTTGGAGTCGACACGCAAGTCTTTCATGGCTTCATCCACTGTGGAGCTGGCGGGGCCATCACTGGAGTCGGCAATGCTCTGCCACGCGAAGTGCTTCGCATGATTGAACTGTGCCAACGAGCTGCGAAGGGTGACGCGAACGCGCGACGACTGGCCGCTGAGTTAGATGAAGCCCTGACCGTGCTTTCAACTTTCGACGAAGGACCAGACTTGGTGTTGTATTACAAGTATCTCATGGTTCTCGAAGGCAATGCAGAGTACGAATACCAAATCAATCCAAGTGACCGATTGTCCGATGCCCAGCGCGAGTTCCTAAGAGCTCAATGGCAACTCTTCCGCAGCTGGTACGCAAACTGGGCCGGTGCTAACGACTGATATCGCTGTGCAAGATTGTAGAACATTTGTCGCAAATGTTCATGAAATGGCACAACTGCGTGTTTCAACTTCGTACAGTTTCGCAAGATCAAAATCTAACATCACCTTATCGCCGCGATTAAGGCAAACGGACAATAAAAAAATACCAGCGAACCCACTAGTATTGGTATCAATGGCTGTAGCAGCGGCGGAGTCGTCTTGCAACT
>JANNNN010000029.1:0-1658 GCA_031398555.1 Planctomycetia bacterium
TTGATGAAAAACTCACGGATACTCGTTCACGTTCACAAGTACAGTCAAGTCTGTTTGTTACGTCAAGTCCTGCTCGGCAGAGCCTCGTTCTCCCGTTTTTAATCTGACGCTCACATATAGATGGTCGCTAACTTCTAATCCTAAAATCTAATCTGGACAGAGCACTAGGTTTGTTCGACGACAATGCGATTTACCTCAACGGGTTTGCAATTCTAGCTATAATCAGCTCTATACAACCCGCGAACTGCTGCGGTCTGAGTGCTGCCCCTTGCGAAGAAATCGTTTCGCTAGAATTGATAGACAATCTCGAGATGTGGATCCAAAAACAGTTTTCTTTGCCTGCCAAATCACGCGGATTTCACTTGATTACTCGCGAAGTCCTTGAGCACATCCCTGAGATTAAACAGCTTCGGGTGGGGCTTTTGCACTTGTTTATCCAGCACACTTCAGCGAGTCTGACGATTAATGAGAATGCTGATCCAGACGTTCGCACCGACATGGAAACGGTTTTCAACCAATTAGCACCGGAAAAGGGCTTGCCGCTGGTGCATACCATCGAAGGCCCTGACGACATGCCCGCTCACGTAAAGGCGGCCTTGCTAGGAGCCTCGACGAGCATACCGATTGCTTTGGGGCAACTCGCACTGGGGACATGGCAGGGAATCTATCTATGCGAGCACCGAAACCACGGCGGCCCTCGTCGCTTCGTTGCCACCATCACAGGCGAATAAGCGGATTAGCACACTTATGAACACAATCGGGATACATCGACTTTGACAGACATTCGCCCAGAAACGATACAGCGAGAAGGTCCAGCGGGATTGGTCATCGGCTGGAGCGACGGCATTCGCCGCAGCTACACGGCCAGTACACTTAGGGCCGCTTGCCCATGCGCAACGTGCCGAGAAAAAAAATCGGCTGTTGCAACACCCGCGGCTGGGGGGCATGTCAAAAGTTCGTTATTGCCGGTTCTGTCCCTTCAGGAGGCTCGACCAACAGCAATCGAGCACATGCGACCGGTTGGCAATTATGCTTACAATATCGGGTTCTCTGACGGACATGATTCGGGCATATTTACGTTTGATTACTTGATTGAATTGGGCGAGCCGATCCAGGGACAGTAATCCGAGAAGTGGAGCAACGATGTGAAAGAAAATTCTGGCTCGAAGCCGTCGAAGAAGAAAGTAAAACGTATACTTAAGCCCGCGACGGTAGTGGGATGGCGCGAATGGTTGCGGCTGCCAAGTCTTTGCGAAACACGTATCAAAGTAAAAGTTGACACCGGTGCGCGATCGAGTTGTCTTCACGCCTTCAATGTAGAAGTGATTGAAGAGGATGGCCAGCAGATGGTCTACTTCGACATTCATCCGATCCAAAATTCAACTGATAAAACGGTTCGTGTCTCATCGCCTTTGATCGAGTACCGAACTATTCGTTCTTCATCGGGTCACGAAGAACTGCGCCCGGTCATTAGAACTCTGGCAAGATTTGGCGACGTCAGTTGGCCTATTGAAATCACACTCACCAAACGCGATCAGATGGGCTTTCGCATGCTGCTCGGTCGCCGCGCGTTGGCTCATCGATTCATCGTCGATCCAGCCAAATCGTTCGTACAGTCGCGGCCGGTGGTGTAAGTTGTCGCCTTTTGCTCCTCAAAA
>JANNNN010000054.1:0-2801 GCA_031398555.1 Planctomycetia bacterium
GAACCCATGTAACTCTTGCGATCCCACTTGCCATTGCATAAGCTCTGGTAGGCCGGTGCAATCGAACGCGAAAGTGCAAGGAGCAATGTGAATGCATGCTCAGCGGTCGATAGTGTATTGCCTGCGGGTGTATTCATGACCACGATCCCTTGGCGGGTCGCAGCATCTTTGTCAATGTTGTCCGTACCCACTCCCGCACGAACGAGCGCCTTTAGTCGCTTGTTGCCTTCAAGCGATTCGGCGGTGATCTTCACACCGCTGCGAAGGATCGCGCCATCGAACTGACGCAGCGTGTCGCGCAGTTCGGTACCTTTAAGTCCAATGCACTCTTGATACTCAAAATCAGACTCTGTATTCAACAGTGCAATGCCTTCTTCGGCGATTGAATCCAATACAGCAATACGAAACTTAGCCACAGTCAAACCTTTAATTCTTGAAACGAAGGAAAAGCCTCCCGCTCGCCATCATCCGATCTGATGACAACGCCAAAGACTATCCGACAGAGATGCTACGCATTCTTCTTTGCGAAATCGATCATGTATTGAGCTAACGCTTGAACGCCTTCCATAGGCATCGCGTTGTAGATGCTCGCGCGGATGCCACCAACGCTGCGATGGCCTTTGAGATTGTCCATCCCTTGATCAGCTGCGCCAGTCAGGAACTGTTTTTCAGCTTTCTCGTCGGCGAAGCGGAAGGTAACGTTCATCAAAGAACGATCCGACTTTTGGGCATGGCCAATGTAGAACTCGGGGAACTGATCCAGCACGTCGTACAGTAACTTGCATTTCTGCTTGTTGATCGACAGCATATTTTCCAGCCCGCCGACGGTTTCTTCCAACCATTCCGCGACCAGCCCCAGTGCATACACCGCGAAAGTAGGCGGTGTGTTCCACATCGAATCGTTTTCGGAGTGATTCTTGAAGCTCAAATAACCTGGTAAATCTTTTGCGGATCGCTCCAGCAGCTCGCGCTTGATTACCACTACCGTCACACCAGCTGGACCTGCGTTCTTCTGAGCGCACGCGTACATCAAACCATAACGGCTCATATCGTAAGGTCGATACATAAAGTCGCTGGACGAATCGCAAACCAGCGGTGCGGAACCGGTGTCGAGATCGGTTGGAAATTGAACGCCCTGAATCGTCTCGTTGCTGGTGATATGAACGTAAGAAGCGTCAGGCTTGATTGCCAGTTCGCTGGACTTGGGCAGGCGATCGTAGTTGGTGGCCTTTGAGTCGTAGATAACTTCGACGGGGCCTTCTTTCTTGGCTTCGTCCACAGCCGATTTTCCCCAAGTTCCGGTGATCACATACTGAGCGGCTTGGGAGCGACCCTTCAGCAAGTTGATGGGGATCATCGAAAATTGCAGCCGAGCTCCACCTTGGAGGAACAGAATATCGTAACTTTCGTCAACTCCGAGCAGCCGCGCGAGCCGAGCCTTTGCCCCCTCTTGGATGTCGATGAAAGGTTGGCTGCGGTGGGAAATTTCCAAAATGGAGGCGCCGGCCCCCGGCAAACACATTATTTCATCTTGAATACGTTGCAGAACTGGAACCGGCATTACCGCTGGACCGGCCGAGAAGTTGTAAATTCGCTCTTGAGTGACCTGGGTTGCCATGAGCGTGTTTTCCTGCCGAAAAGTCGATTTAGGGGTGTGAATGAAACGGCCCATTCTACGAGTGAAGTTCGTACTGCGGAAGAACCGTGGCGTAAGCTTCCGGCGCGCGATATCCCTTGCCCCCAAAGCGATTCGTCCGGTTTCTGACGAAACCAGCTACAGGACATGTGAGTTTTGTTACTGGTTTAGTAAGAAACCGGATATCGCGTCTAGTATCTTGCAGGTTGGGCTGGATTCGGATTCTGCACGGTCCAACCGCCATTCGGGGGCGCTCCGGGCTGGCCCATGGTGGACATCGTGTTCTGGGCCATCTTCACATTGAGAGACGCAACTCGCTGGTAGAGTTCGGGTTGCAAGTTATTAATCGCTAGACTTTGGTTGTAATTCTGCAACGCTTGATTCAAATCGCCGGACGCTTCCCGCATTTGCCCCCGCGCCGTCCAAGCTCGGTGGTCATTCGGATTGATCGCCAAGGCTTCGTCCAAATATTGCTCGGCGACTTTGGTCTGACCATATTCTTGATGTAAGCGGCTGAGTTCGATGCGTGCATCGGCGAGTTGTGGGTTCGTAGTCGCCCAGTTCTTAAGCAATTTCATGGCCAGTTCGGGCCGCTGCGATTCGGCTAGCAAAACCGCCAGCCCTCGATGGCAGTCGACGTGATTGGGCTGCAGATCCAGACACTGATTGTAAAGCGACTCGGCTTGAGTGATCAGTTCGTTGTCTTTTTTAGCCATCCCAAGTTTGTGGTAAGTCGATCCGAGGTTGTAATACGTATCAGGATTCGATGGATCTGAGACTTGAGCGGTCTGGAACTGCTGCAGTGCTTCCGAATAGCGTCCTTGCTGATAGAGACGAACACCCAGCGTATTCTGTCCCATGCTCGTCACTCGGCATCCGCTGGCAAACAGTACGCAAAGCATCAAGGCAGATAGATTGATTGCTAGTTTTGTCGAGCCGTACATGCCACAGTTCCTCTGGTTGATCCGAATCGGATTGTTTGCAAACCGGGCCCGCGAGCGAGCTCTTCGAAGCCAGCTTTTGGGCTAACTTGAGAAAAATCTGCCGGTTTGGGCGCAACTTTAGTAAAAAAGCCGGATCGGACTCAAGAGGAATTAGCTGCTAGCAAAGCAACTTCAGATTCAACTGTAGCTGGCTTCGTAAGAAGGTGGTTTACCATTCGCCT
>JANNNN010000642.1:0-7842 GCA_031398555.1 Planctomycetia bacterium
CCAGCGACGAGGATGTCGAGCGATTGATGGACGCCGAGTTCATCGGCAGCATCGCGCTCGCTCGCACGCTCAGCCGTTATTGGAAACGGCACGATACGCTGTTGCAAGAACCGCGCTTCGTTTTCGTCACCAACCCGAGCGGCGCGACTGCGATGCGGGTTCTGTTGTACGACCACGTCGATGACCGCGAACCAACCGACACTATCGAGTTCAATCGCGACACCGATCGATGGGGCGATGTGTGGAGTGCCTTTGTGCCGGACATGGGTCCGGGACAACTGTACCACTTCCAAGCAAGCGGTCCTTTCGATCCTGAGTTGGGACAATGGTTCGATGGCAACGCCCGTTTGGTCGACCCGTATGCGAAAGCACTTGCGGGTTGTTTCCAACAGAGCACAGACGGCATTATTCGTCCGCCCAAGTGCGTAGTAGTCGATGACTACTTCGACTGGGAAGGCGATCGCCACCTCCGACGTCCGCTCTCCGAATCCATCATTTATGAAACGCACGTTCGCGGCTTTACGAACAGTAAGACTTCGGGCGTCGAACATCCAGGCACGTACTTGGGGCTGATCGAAAAGATCCCCTACTTGCAAGACCTGGGAGTGACGGCTGTAGAGCTGATGCCGGTCCACGAGTTCCCAATTTTCGATATCCATGGAAACCAAAAGGATCGTCCTAACTATTGGGGTTACGATCCGCTGGCTTTCTTCGCGCCGCACCGAGGCTATGCTCACAGCAAAGAACCGGGGGCGCAGGTTAACGAATTCAAGCACATGGTCAAGTCGTTGCATGCTGCAGGCATCGAGGTCATCCTCGACGTTGTGTTCAATCACACCTGCGAAGGCAACGAACATGGTCCTGTCTTGGGGTTCAAGGGACTTGAGAATCGTGTTTACTACATGCTGAACAGTGGCGGTAGTCATTACAGCAACTACTCGGGATGTGGTAACACCCTGAATGGCAACCATCCGATTTGTCGCGAGTTGATTTTCCATTGCTTACGGCACTGGGTACACAACTACCATATCGACGGTTTCCGATTTGACTTGGCCAGTATTTTGTCACGCGATCGAAACGGCAACTTGATGCCCAACCCGCCTTTGGTGGAGATGATCGCCGAAGACCCGATGTTGGCCGATACGAAGATCATTGCAGAAGCGTGGGACGCAGCCGGCGCATATCAAGTCGGTTCGTTCGGCGACCTGCGATGGGCGGAGTGGAATGGACGTTATCGAGACGATGTGCGTCAGTACTGGCGCGGCGACGACGGGCTCACTGGTCCACTGGCGACTCGCATTGCGGGTTCGTCGGACCTGTACGAGCACGCTGGACGAGCACCTTACTGCAGCATCAATTTCATCACCAGTCACGATGGTTTTACTTTAAATGACTTGGTCAGTTATAAGGAGAAGCACAACGACGAAAATGGTGAAGGTAATCGCGATGGCGACAATAACAACTGTAGTGACAACTACGGTATAGAAGGTCCGACTCGTCGCAAGCCGATCGAGGACTTGCGACTGCGTCAGATCAAAAACATGACTGCAACACTTTTGTTAAGTCAAGGTGTGCCAATGCTGGTGATGGGAGATGAGATTCGTCGAACGCAGAACGGTAATAACAATGCGTACTGCCAAGACAATGACACGTCTTACTTCAACTGGTCGTTTGTGAAGCGAAATGAAGACTTGTATCGGTTCGTGAAAGGTTTGATTGCGGTGCGTAAGAGTCAACCGACTTTGCGTCGCACTCGGTTCTTAACTGGCCGTCCGTTCGATTCGCGTGGCGTAGCTGACGTGAATTGGTTCAACCATCTTGGCCTGCCGGTCAAGTGGGAGAAGCCCGCCGGATCGCTCGTATGCTGGCTGCCTGCACCAGCTAAACACGAAGATCCTGAAGGCAAGGGCCGCGATTTGTTGTTGCTGTTCAATGGCACCCACGAATCGGTGAAATTTAGTTTGCCAGAGCAGATCCGCGGTGTGCGCTGGTGTCAGTTGATTGACACGGCTGCCGAGTCGCCAAATGACATTTTTCCAGATTTGGATGGCCCGATCGCTGCCTCAAATCGGCAAGTACCGCTGGTTTATAGAAGCTTGCAAGTATTCGTTTCCGAGAAGACAGCGTAGCTTGGATCTAAAAAATCCGACCGCAAATAGTTTGTTTCAAGTTGCTGGGTTGTTATAATGAAGGAGCTGGGACCACATGATCCCAGTTGAATGAACGATGGCGTCGCAATTGATAGTTCTGGGGCACTAAACAAAGGAGGAGCTAAACGTTTTTGCTATTTGTATGAACGTCCATGCTTCGGTTAATTTAACTTGTTCGTCAAATCAGAGCATGAGACGCACAGTCCGATTGTTAGTATCAACTGTTAGTTAAAGCCGTTTTTTACGGCCAAAAGTGACGACGCAAGCAACCGCTTCACCCTCCGGTCGCCAGTCGAAAGCCTGCTTTAAAAGCAAATCAGGGTCCAAGAAAGCTGCCAGTGTCCGAGTTAACGTCTCGCGATACTGGCAGTTTTTTTCGTTTGTACGCGGAGAATTAATTTTAAAGATTAGACGAAACAAAACGAAGGGCTCTACGGAAGTGGCATAAAATGATCATTGAAAGGTGTTCGGAAATGATCCTAAAAATAAGCTTTCAGTGCCCAACCAACGCGTCAAATGCTTTAACACTGGTGATCGGCAGCTTTGTATTGCTTGCAATCATCGGATGCAATCGATCTCATTCAGTCATCCCGTTTGACGCTGAGCGGATCGAAATGGCTGCGGTTGTTGACGGCGAAAAGTACTTTGTCGTAGACGATGGAAACGCTTATCGCGAGGTCGATCCCGGGAAAAGCTGGGAACACTACGCGACTCTATTCGACCCACAGGAAGTGAAGCGATCCTATATCGTTGAAGAAGATATTACGTATCGTCTTGCGCCTGATACGCACAAGCGCTTTGCAGTGCAACGCGAGTTAAGCGATTCGTTTGATGATCTAAACACCGGTCTGCCAGGGCTCGTTGAACTCATTGGCGAGAACAGGCTGAAATGGGGAAGTTTCACGCTACAGTCGCCGGAAGCCCAAACTGTAGAAGCGTACGTTTCACTTCGCAAAGAATTGATCGCAGGAAAATCCGGCTTTCGAGACTGTTTTGTCCAACCGACAACGGAAAAGTCCCATTCGGGCAACGTATCCCTTAAGTGTATGTCGCCTGCAAAACCCGACAGTATGATCTGTTGTAAAGCGTCCATTTCAAGTCCCTTGCCATACTTCCGAAACGGCGATGACTTCTGGTATGAAGCCTACTATTGGGTCGAAGGAAGTCTGCCACTGACGCTGGTCGATCTTGAGTGCGATTTTGTTGTGAATCAACCAGGTATTCGACTTCGCATTTTTGAAGACGGAGCCTTGGGAATTGAATTGAAGGCGCTGGAGAAGCCGCAGTACCGTCAGGCAGCGGCGAGTCTTGTCAGGTTTCCTAAGGGAAGATGGGTCTGTGCCAGGATTCATCTCGAGCTATCGACAGGCGTAGGCAAAATGGAGATATGGCAGGATGGGCAAAAGGTACTGGACACTTTAGGAGTTACACTTCCCTTCCGATCAGCTATCTACAATAGCCTGGAAGTCTGCATATCCGCCCATTGTAATTCAGCGGAACAGAGTGTCTTGTACGTAGATGACCTCAGAATCTCCGCGTCCGAGTTTCCAGATTAGTATACTTACTTGCAAAACACTTAGTCCCGAGCGCACGAGCACGCCCGCGGTCCGAAACATCGTTGACCGGGCTTTGCCTACCAAGTCAGCCAATCCAACCCTGCTATTGTCCGTTTGCGTTAAAACAGATTTTCGTGGACCGTATGCGGCAAGTATGAGGAAACGCACGTAGTTGGATTCGACAATGACAGAGGGTTCAAAATTTATCCATCTACGGAACGTCGTCCAAGAGGATTTAGACTCGCTAAACCACGTCAATAACTTGCAGTACTTGCATTGGACTTTGAAAGCCGCGTCGGCTCATTCTGGGCACGTTGGATGGCCTTCGACTCGTTATCGCGAACTCGGTTCCGGCTGGGTCGTGCGGTCTCACAAGATCACTTACAAGGCCCCTGCAAAGCTGCATGACGAAATCGCAATTCACACTTGGATTAAATCGTTCGATAAAGTAACTTCCACTCGGAAGTACGAGATCATTCGCTTGTCAGACAACCGGATCTGCGCCATTGCGGAAACTCGCTGGGTGTTTGTCAACTTTGAAACTTTGCAGTTGGTCGCAATTCCAGCAGAAGTGCGAGCGGCTTTTGGTGTGGAGTGACGGAGACTTGCTAGAATTCCTGGCTCGCGAATTGGATCGTCGTCTAAACTTGGTGCGCAACGACAATGTAGAATGAGCCGTCTGCAGTTCGCACATTTAAGCGACGACACCCAGTCAACTGAAAGTGGATCAACGAATGAACAATCAAGCTGAGCTTCGATGCCTATTGCCGTTGGGTTTGTGGAGTGCTTTTGCGGACTTGAACGCGGTTCCGAGACCGTCGAAAAATGAAGCAGCAGTTAGCAAATTTATAGTCGAGCGTGGACGGCAACTTGGGTTAGATACCATCACCGACTCACTCGGCAACGTTTTGATTCGCAAGCCGGCGACTGCGGGTTATGAAGACCATCCTACGATCGTCCTACAATCGCATTTGGACATGGTTTGGCAAAAGAATTCAGATTGCAAATTTGATTTCGAGACTCAGGGAATTCAAATGACCGTTGCGGGGGATTGGGTTCGCGCGGAGGGGACCACGCTGGGGGCTGACAATGGAATTGGGGTCGCAAGTATTTTGAATGTCCTTGCATCCACTTCGCTGAAACATCCACCGCTGGAATGTTTGTTTACGATCGATGAAGAGACGGGAATGTCGGGTGCGAAGGCCATCGATGCAACATGGTTGAAAGGGCGGATTCTACTGAACTTAGACACTGAGCAAGACAACGAATTGACGATTGGTTGCGCAGGCGGGGCCGATGTGACCGCGAGTGCCGCTTACAAGCCTGAGCCGAGCAAGCCAACTTGTCGCTTTTTTCAATGGAGTGTGCGTGGATTAGCAGGTGGTCATTCCGGAATGGAGATTCATCTAGGGCGCGGCAACGCAAACAAAATTATGAATCGCTTATTGTGGCAAGCCGCTCGGAAATTCGGCTTGCGGATTTCGCGAATTGAAGGGGGCAGCTTGCGTAATGCAATTCCTCGAGAGTCAACTGCGGTCGTGTGTATGGCCGCGGATCAGGTGGACGCGTGTTCGAAGTGGCTGACCGCGGAAACGGCGGCGGTGCAACATGAAAACAACGTGACGGATCCTCAGTTGCAGATTGCTTCAGAACCGGTGAAGGGAGTGTTCGAGCTAATGCCGCTCGAGACGCAGCGCAATTTGTTGTCAGTGGTAAGTGGAACACTAAGCGGCATCTACCGGATGAGCCCTTCGATCGCTGGGCTGGTTCAGACGAGCAACAATTTGGCTCGGGTAGTCGCCACTGATGGTCAAATCATGGTGATGTGTTTGGCTCGGAGCTCGGTGAACAGTGAACGCGACGAACTCGCACGGAATCTTACATCTGTGCTCGAGTTATTGGGTGGAAATGTTGAGGTGGCCGGTGACTACCCGGGTTGGCAGCCTGAACCGACTAGTCAGCTCGTGAAAACGATGACGGCGATCTACAAGGAGATGTTCAATGAAGAGCCGCATGTCGCAGCCTGTCATGCGGGACTTGAGTGCGGCATTATCGGTGCGAAGTTTCCTGGGATGGAAATGATCAGCTTTGGGCCGAATATTCTCGGTGCTCACTCACCCGATGAGCGTGTTCAGATTAGCAGCGTTCAGAAATTCTGGCGGTACTTTACAGAGACACTTGCGCGATTGTAACTTTGGCACATTGACCAAACGTCTTGGCCCTTGCGACAATCGCAAGGGCCAGGTCGAGGTCAGACGTTACAGCAAGCCTTTGCGAACCGCCCAAACTGCAGCTTGAGTTCGATCGGAAACACCGATCTTTCTCAAAATGTGTTGGACGTGTTCCTTGACCGTTTCGTAACTGATGTTGAGAGTGTTGGCGATCTCTTTGTTCGTCAAACCGTTAGCCAGCTGTCGAAGGACTTCGCTTTCGCGCTGTGTTAAAGGCACTTCCACATCGGAAATAACGCGGGGAGTTGCAAGGGCGCCCGTGACGCGACGAAGCTCTTCACGCGTCCAAAGTGATTCGCCCTTTACGGCCATTTCGATGCACTCAATCAAGCGAGCACGCGAGTCGCTTTTGAGAACATAAGCGGAAGCACCAAGAGCCACAGCGCGAGCAACATACGTAGGGTTGTCGTAGGTGGAAAAGATGAGTACCGGAAGTTCGGGGTAATCTAACTTGAGCCGTCCAAGAATATGTAAACCGTCGCCGCCGGGCATACGCACATCGAGCAAGACCACATTCGGTTTGTGGCTCGCCACTTTGCTTAGCACTTCTTCTCCTGTGCTCGCCTCAGCCACTACGGAAATGTTCGTGCCATCAAGGAGATTCTTTAAGCCCAGTCGTACTACTTGGTGGTCATCAGCAATTAGCAAGGAAATACTTGCCATAAAAATCCTCAACTTTCGTCAAATCACAAAATCGACGGTGCGCTTCTGTTACTACAACGCTTTGATTGCATTGCAAACAATGAACTGGGCAATTATTCAAGCATTCACTTTGCGAAAAATGCCGACAGGCACCTAACTGCGGCAAGCTACTGGCTTTATTTCGGTGATCTCTGCAGAGGGAGTGTCGTCGCACCTCATTACGTATCTTTCCGATCAAAAGCCCTCCTATTGTACCCTGGAAAAAGGCATTTTGTAAGCCTCCGTTGCTGAGATAAAGCCATCATTATCCGCATCGTAGGCTGAAAAATCGTCACTTGAGCCCAGGAATTCCGCCCTACTGATCAAGCCGTCAGTGTTGCTGTCGCTCGCCGCGAACCAACCGATTTCCACGGTCGTTTTCTCAGTTTCCTGTGGGAAATTAAGGGTTAGTCGGTCGTCTGTTCGGACAAGTTCAAGCCGAGCTGCAAGGGGGGTAAAAGCTGTAGTGCGAGGCATTTCGACCGGCGCGATGACGCCATCTTTGTCCCGATCGAGCTGCGCCAGATAGCTGGAAAATTTCTGCAGTTCGAATTCGGTTAGGCGGCCATCGGCGTCGGTGTCCGCCATGCGAAACCATGCTGACTCAGCGATCATCCAGCGAGCCAGGATGCGGTTGCCACGAATAGCAGTTAGCCATTCCCACGCGTTCTCGAATTCTTCGTCGCTCAGTTTGTCGTCATCGTCTGCGTCCAGTAGCTCAAAGGCGCCTTCACCCAAATTCAACTGAGCCCGAAAGAATGATACGAGCGTTGGATTGGTAAGCGCGGAGTTCATCTGTGTTCGAAGACTTGCCCGGTTTGCAGCGGAGTAGCTGTCCGTCACCACGACGGCAATTGCGGCAGTTTTCCCGGTCACTTGGCCTGCCGTATTGAGTCGAGTGGCCCAAGTAAAATCGCATTCCGTATCAACAACTGCGGACAGTGAGCATTCTGCCTCGTCGTTGTTTTGGAACTTTATTCTGACATCGAGCGCGGGTTGGACAGTTGAAATTAATTCTAGTTCCTCTCTGGTAAGCAGTGCATCTTTGTCTGAGTCAAAGTAATCCCATCTCTTGTCACCCCAATCGGACCACTGGTCACGCGACAGCGGTGCGCCGAATGAATTGTAACTTTCCATTATCGTGGTGGCCATTTTTTTAGGTTTTTGATCAGCGTCCAAAGCAATGGCTGTTTTCGGTCTCGCTTTTTCCGCCATGGTCGAACG
>JANNNN010000140.1:0-4018 GCA_031398555.1 Planctomycetia bacterium
GTTTGAGCCGACTTGAAGAAGCCACCTTCGACCGATGCGTCTGCGAAAGCCGTGTAGTCGGGCCCATAGTCCGTGAATTTCCAGCCAAAGCATTTTTCAAAAAACGCTTTCGTCTCCGCGAGATCGCGAGACGGAAATTCAACGTAGTTAATCGTTTCATGTTTTGGCATAGCGTTAGATCCTTCTTTTTTCCTGGACGTAGAAAAGCCACTGCTGATATTGTTTGTCTAGTTTAACTTAACGGCAACTTCAGAAGCTCGTTGACCTCAAAGAGGCCCCGTTCGAGCACGTGCGCGCGGCATTGCATACTCGCGATCAGCGAGAAGTGTCAGAATCTGCTCCACTTTGCGTCAACCATTGCAACGCAGATTCGCGATCCGTCAGTGCGCCGTCGAGTTGCAGGTCGCGAGCTTTTTGCAGGATTTTACGAAACTGTGGGCCAGGTGTGAGGCCGCGTTGCTGCAAAACCTGACCGTCCAGCACCGGCAGTGGATTTAGCTTTTCTGCCGGCCAAAGCAGAATTTCGTGCAAGCGATCCGCTTCCTTTTTGAGCGCCGGAAATGCTTCGCCGCGTGCGGTTAAAATCGCGAGCGCAGTGCTGATGTGCGGCATGATCAGCAGCGGTTGGACGCGTGACCAAGCCAGTTTCGAACTGCAGGCGAGCGTTGATTGCGACTCAAGTCCGAACAGCAACGCGTCTGCTTCTTCGTTCGCTAGCTTCAGTCGTCGCTTAATCGAATCGATACAGCTTTTTGGAGCGGCAAACGGCTCGTGATCCTCCGCGGTAACGATGGGCCAATACAAAGCTGCCGCTCGCACAAGCCATCCACCGCGATGAGTGTGACTTAACAACTGGCAAATTGAATGGCCAACTGTACCCCAATGTTCGTGAACCTCCGGCGCGATGACTTGCATCAGACCGGTCGTGTGCCAGCGCTCAACCGCCCATGCCGCGCGATCTGTTTCTAAGGTCTTTCGAAATTCAACCGCAATTCGTTCGCCGCTAACCAGGGCAACTTCGGCAGCGTGCGCCGTGACTGCCGCGAGCGTCTCCGAATCTATCTCGAAAGAGAATCTCGCCGCAAAACGAATCGCTCGCAACATCCGTAGCTTATCCTCGGCTAGGCGAGCGTGAGGATCGCCGATCGCGCGGATCACTCCATGTCGCAAGTCTTCACGACCGCCTACATAATCGATCACCTCACTGGCAACTGGATCGTAGAACATTCCGTTGATGGTGAAGTCACGTCTTTCAGCATCTTTTTCCGGCGTGCTAAATGTAACTGAATCAGGTCGGCGTCCATCGGTGTAGGTTGCATCGGTGCGAAAAGTGGCCACTTCGACTTGCGCTTGCAATCTGCTTGAACCTTTTACAATCACGACTCCAAACGCCGCCCCAACCATCAGCGTTCGGCGAAGACCAAAGAGCTCGCGAACTTGCTGAGGCGTCGCGGAGGTGGCAACGTCGTAGTCGTGCGGTTCACGCTCCATCAGCAAATCGCGAACGCAACCGCCAGCCCACAATGCAATAAAGCCCGATGAGCGCAAGCGACCGACGACTTCCAGTGCAAACTCTCGCGCTTCACTCAACGACAGATCTCCCGATGATGCAAGCTGTCAGTAATGCAAGCTTCCAGTGGCGTAAGTTTCCAGGTTGCGATTAATACCCACAACGTTTCACATAGCATTAGCTGCATCTGCAATTTGAATCCCTAAAACTAGGCTACTAATCAATTCGCACAAGTCCTTCACCAAATCAACATCATCGACTGGAAAACGCTCGGCAGTTTCCGCACTGCCGGATCGCGCCAACTCCGCCAGCTCGGTCAATCGTATATGACAATCGGCCAGAACGTGTCGTTCGGTGTCGGCTGAGTAAATTCTTTGAATTTCGACATGGCCTCCAGAGCGAGCTCGATGCAACAGGTACAGCTTTCCATCATTTGCGGCGTAATTTTGATCGTCAAAATGAACGCGCCGCAGTTCGCACTGAGCGTTGAATTGATAGACCGGATCCTCGCCGAAGTAGACGCTCCAACCGCCCTGTGGCCTGACCCCGATAAAGATCGCCTCACCGCTTTGCGGTTTTTGAAGCATTAGTCGCCTTGCATATGCGGTTGCGTCTCGCATCAGGTTTTCACGAATCTCGCGATTAATAGCCATCTTAGTTCCGCTTCTCGCTTTGCTAGCCCAACGTTGTTAATTCGGGCAGATTTGCTGGCTGGTAAGATTTTCTGGATATGCCGAGTTTACCGGTCGATAAGACTTTTACGATTCAATTGCCACGGTTCACATGGCAATTTTGGAAGCAAAGTTTGCTTTCATTTGAATCGTGATGCAGGGCTGCAACGGAGGCAAATGTATGGCAACTTATTTTCGCGCAAGCTGGATTTTAACTTGTTTTATGACGCTTGTCGGTGCGGGCTGCTGCTGCAGGCAGGGCATGAACACCTGTAACAGCGGTTACTCATCCTGTTCGAGCTGTCCGACGGGTGGCTGCGGAGCGGGTCCGCTTTTGGGCTTGGCGAGTTGCCGCGGCGGTTGCGGCGAGACTTATGTCGACGAATGGGTAAGTGAACCGCCCTGCATAGATGACTGCGGTTATTGCGATTCCGGCTGCGACCGTTGCCGCTCCAGCCGCCCAGTTCGCTCCGTCTTGAGGGCTCTTTGGGGCACACCTTACAACGGTGGCTGCGGGTGCGGTAGCTCAAGCTGCGATGGCGGATGCTCAAGCTGCGGAGCTGGCTCGATGGCTGTTTCGGGTCCGATGCCCAGCAAGTCTTGTAATTGCGGTGGTTCTCACGGTGTTACCAACATGCACTCAGGTATGCATTCTGACAGCATGCCAGCCAACAGTATGCCCAGTCACGCAGCACCGGCGGTCAGTCGCCCGGCGCCAGCGGGATCGGTTCCAACGCCTGCTCCAGTAGCACCTAGTTCAGCGAGAAGGCTCAGCCCAGCTCAGCAGAAAACCACGATTGCCCGCGCATCGACACATTAGCGACTACTTGACCGCGAACTGCCGAAAAGCGATCATGAGGGAATTGAATTCCCTCCAAATCTCCGGGGCGGAGTGCGATTAGGCGAGCCCAACACGCGGCTCGCCCGGTTCGACTAAAAATCGAACTGCGAAAAAGAAGACTGGGGTGTGGTGTAATTGGTAGCACGAAGGATTCTGATTCCTTTAGCCATGGATCGTCCCCATGCACCCCAGCTACTTTTTTAACATAGACGACACCTTCACGACACCTTTTCGCTAAAATGCCGCTTCCTTCCGTTCAATGGAGAAAGCATCTTGGCAAAGCGAAAAAGCAACGATTGTCCGCTGTATAAGCATCCCAATGGGCAGTGGATGAAGAAGATTGCGAAGAAATCTCACTACTTCGGAACCGACCTCGAAGAGGCGTTGAAGGAGTACGAACTCAACAAAGGCCGACTTGCTGCCGGTCTTCCTAGGCTTCGAAACGACACCCGGGCGACACTCGGCGAGCTCGGAAACATCTTCTGCGATGCCAAGAAAAAGGCGGTCGCATCTGGCGAGCTCGAGCCGATCACCTACAACCAGTACGAACGAGCGCTGAAGCGGCTAGTCGCCATCACAAGTCAAAGCTGCCTTGTTGAAGAACTTCGGCCCATCGACTTTGTGCGTGTTAAGGAAGAGCTATCTCAGCCGACTGAGCGGGATCCTGATAGCGATCACAAAGGCGGGCGAATCATTAAACGCCGCTCGGCTCAGACCGTGGGGAACGACATCAGGGCCATCCGCGTATTCTTTTCTTGGGTATGGCAGAACGGTCACATTGCTGCACCCGTGCGAACCGGTACCGAATTTAGCCCGCCAAGCTTGAAGGTTGTGCGACGGAAGCGAGCCGCGCAAAGCCCAAAGCTATTCACGCCTGAGCAGATCAAAGTGATCGTAGATGCAGCCAGCGTTCCAATGAAGGCGATTATTCTTCTCGCATGCAACGCTGGCATTGGTGGTAAAGACATCGCGAATATGACCGTCGGCCAGATTGAA
>JANNNN010000649.1:0-2974 GCA_031398555.1 Planctomycetia bacterium
GGCTTTTGGCAAGACAATTTCAGACGCCGATGATTCTGATTCGACCTTTGATTGGTTTTCAACTGGTTTTTTAGGCTGACGCGGAGTGCAGCCACAGGCGACTACTCCGCAAAACAGAATACCCGCCACACGCATTAGGAATCTCGGATTGCCACATTTTATTTTCATATCAAATCCAGCAAATCGACTTAGAAATCTCGTGAATGGTCGTAAATTATTCTGGCCACTATCGCCGATCTCTCAGGAAACCGGACGAATGTACATGCGGTATCCTCGTTCCGATCTCTAACGAAACCAGCCACCAATATCGACAAGTAATAACGATGTAAAGTCTATTGTAGCGTCCCATGCGTCGGGTTCGCGACACACACCCATGAAGCTACAATTCTTTGACAAGTCATGCAAACTGATTCGTTAATCAGTTCCGCGTCGCCAACTGGCGACGGAAGAACTGTGACGGACAAACTGAGGGAATTTAATGGGAAATGTGCTTGGCAACTGGATTGCCACGTATTTGGATCGCTGGCGAACGATTTTGTTGCTAGTCGGCGTAGTCGTTGGCGCAGCGAGTTTGCCTTTGTCGCAAGCGCTGCGTTTGGACTGGAAATTAGATCGTATGTTCGCACCGGGCGATTTGCTGGTGACTTCATACCATCGACTTGAAGATCGGTTTGGTGGTAACGAAGTTGTAATTGCCGTTTATCGCGACCCCGACTTGTGGAATCCATCGGGTAAAGGACTCGATCGACTGGCGGTCATTTCAGAACAACTGGCAAGCGTCGATGGTGTTGCAGCGGTTCTGAGTCTTGCGGAGTTGCATCGTATTCTAGAGCGGTTAAGAGACCCGTTTAAGATACTTCGATTTGGTGTGGCCAGTGAAAAGTCGACTGCACCATTGTTAAATAAGAACGACGCTTTAGCTCAAGGGTTGCTAAGCGTGTTCGCCGGCTATACCCACCAGCGCGACAGTGAGTTCGTTGCTGTAGCTTGCTTGCTGGCGCCATCGAAGGTAAAGTCCTCCGAGTTTCACGATGAAACTATTGACAGCTTGAAAGCAATCATTACATCGGTTGCAGCCCCAGCTGAGTTGGGTTTGATCGCGGGTGAGCCGGTGATGGTTGTCGAAGGTTTCCAGTTGGTTCAGCGTGACGGACTACGACTAGGAATCACTTCGACGATCTTACTTACGGTAGTGCTATTGGTCTGTTTTCGTTCCATTCGGTGGACACTAATACCGCTGGCGATTGTGCACTGGTCTGTCATTGTGACTCAGGCAATCCTGGTGCTGCTCGACCTTGAACTGACAATGGTTAGTTCGATGTTAACGGCAATCGTAACGGTAATCGGTGTAGCGACCACGATGCACCTGCTGTTGCGTTACCAAGATACGCGTCGGCGTGGTGTAGAGCGACGGGAGGCTCTGCGCGACTCAATGGCAGCCCTCGTCGTCCCAATCGCTCTGGCTTGCTTGACCGATGCAGTGGGTTTCATTTCATTGATGGCCGCCAACGTCGGACCAGTCCGCGACTTTGGTTTGATGATGGCCATTGGTTCGTTGGTTGTGTTACTATCGATTCTGTTGTTGGTACCTGGTCTCGCGCTGATTGGAAAATGGGATTCAGACCCACATGTGCCGAAACTGGATTTAGTGATCCGAATGGCACTCCGAAAACTTTTGAACTTGGTCTTAGCCAATCGTCGCATCGGCATCATCAGTTTGATAGCAGTTGCGGTTGTCAGCTTAATTGGTGGTGCGCGGATGTCAGTCGAAACGGACTTTACGAAGAACTTCTATTCAACCAATCCGCTGGTGAAGGGCTACGAAATCGTCGAAAGCGAATTGGGAGGTGCAGGGGTTTGGGATGTCATGTTGCCCGCGCCAAAGGTGGTCTCACAAGAATACCTGAATGAAGTATTGCAGTTGGAAACACAGCTGCGTGAGTTGGTAGCGTCGGACGACAAGGGGAACCAATTTCGTTTGACTAAAGTTCTAAGTATGGCGGACACTGACTTGGCAGCCAAAGTCGAGCCGCTGATTGCTGCGTTGCCGGTCGCGGCAAGGCTTGAAGGTATGCGTCAGGCAATGCCAGAATTTAGTCAAGCGTTGCTAACGTTTGATGTCGACGAGGGGGGCTTGAGGTGGTTTCGAGTCATGCTGCGAAGTCGAGAACAAACAACTGCGTCCGTTAAATCGCAACTCATTCAGCAAGTCAATGCAACTGTTCTCGAATTCACGAATCGGTCCAGTTGGCGAGGACTGTTCGATGACAAAATGCCTGTGGGCTCGTTGCAAGGCGAAGTGACCGGTTATCACGTCATGCTCAGTCGGTTGGTTTCGAGTGTGCTCGAAGACCAGTGGAAATGCTTCGCCTTCGCCACACTCGGGATCTTTATTATCATGCTGGTCGCGACTCGTTCGCTCTTGTTTTCGTTGGCTGCATTGGTACCCAACGCTTTACCCATTATCGTTGTGCTCGGAGCGATGGGTTGGTTGGGTATTCGTGTAAACATGGGGGCTGCCATGATCGCTGCAGTCTCGATGGGATTGTCGATTGACAGTTCGATTCACTATCTCCTCCATTATCAGCAGCGTTTACGCGCAGGAGACCAGCCCCTTGAATCGCTCCAATCGGCGCAAGAAAATGTTGGCTTTGCAGTGGTGTTGGCCACTGTTGCGCTTATTGCTGGTTTTCTTGCATTGGCCGTCAGCGAATTCGTGCCGACGGTTGTGTTTGGAACATTAACAAGTCTTACGATGCTTGGCGGTCTGTTTGGGAATTTGGTTGTCTTGCCCCTGCTCGTTGCGCCCCATAACGCTCACAAAAATCCTTTGCGTAATTTATGATGGAATATCGCGAATTTCCGACAAGTACCATCAGATCCGCTTGTGCTTCTTCGGTTCTATTTTCTCAATTGTTCATGGCGGCCAGGCTTTGAAGTGTCATGGAAAGCTTCGGTTTCTAACGAAACCAGC
>JANNNN010000651.1:0-2058 GCA_031398555.1 Planctomycetia bacterium
GCTGGTTTCGTCAGAAACCGGATGCTGGATTAAGATGAGCGAGCGCAGGTTCGTCCGGTTTCTGACGAAACCAGCTACCAGCATAGTTACGGCTGTCCTGCTATCGGGGCGGTTTGATGGGCTATAAAATTTGTGAGTCTAAACCATGGGGGAAGTAAAAGCTGCTTTCCCCAGGCTGGAAGCCTAGGCTACTTTATTAAAGGCGAGCACTGTGAAAGCGGCATACATCGAACGAACTGGCCCAGCGGATTGCATTCAGTATGGCGACTTGCCGGATCCAACGCCGGAACCAAACCAAGTGCTAGTCAAAGTTGGAGCGGTCTCTGTCAATCCGATTGATACCTACATTCGCAACGGCGCGAACTACTGGGAGTTACCCAATCCGTATGTCATCGGTTGCGATTTCGCAGGAACCGTGGCAGAAGTGGGCGCGAACGTTTCAGGTTTTAAAGTGGGCCAACGTGTTTGGGGCAGCAATCAAGGCTTGATGGGTCGGCAAGGTTGTTTTTCGGAACTGGCTGCGATCGATAAGCAATGGTTGAATCCAACGCCTGAAGGTATTCGGGATGAAGACGTAGCGGCCTGTGCGTTGGTTGCGATCACTGCGCATTTAGGATTACTGCGAGAGGCCAAACTTCGGCCCGGAGAAACAATTTTCGTTCGAGGTGGGTCAGGTGGCGTAGGGTCGATGGTTTTGCAGATGGCTAAAGCGATCGGCGCGAAGGTGATTGCCACTGCTGGCGGCGAAAAGAAAGCTCAACTTTGCAAGCAGCTCGGGGCGGACCACACGATCGATTATCATCGCGGCGATCTCAAGGAGCAGCTGCTGAAGCTGTGCCCGAGCGGCGTCAATGTGTTTTGGGAAACGTTGCGAGAGCCGGATTTCGATTTGGCAGTGGCTTCGATGGCCGAGCGAGGGCGAATGGTGTTGATGGCGGGACGCGATGCGCGGCCGGCTTTTCCTGTCGGCCCGTTTTATGTGAAAGGTTGTTCTCTCCATGGTTTTGCCATGTTCAAAGCAACGCCGGAAGAGCAGCGAGCGTGCGCCTCGGACATCAACCACTGGCTGGCAAGCGGAAAACTGCGTTCGTTGATCGACCGCGTGCTGCCGCTTAGCCAAGCCGCAGAAGCGCATCGGCTTCAGGAAAGTCATACTTTGCAGAAGCTGAGTAGTTTGAGCGGGAAGTTAGTGCTTAAGCCGTGAACTTAGGCAGTGGGTCGCATTCTGCCGGATGCGACCGGAGTGAAGTTGGAAGCGTCAGGTTGCACTCGGAAAGATGTGCCCCACAACAGGATTCACATAACGGGTGGTCTTCTTAAGGGACCGCGGACGTCCCGTCCCGTCCGCTGCACCCGCCCCTCACGCCGAGTTCTAATAGTTCCAGTTTTACTTGGTTATTGGGCGAGAACGTAAGACTTATTAGATGAAGTCGTTTAGCGCCGCGCCTGCGGACGAGACGTCCGCGGTCCCGGCAACCTGCGGACGAGACGTCTGCGGTCCCGGCAGTCTGCGGACAAGACGTCTGCGGTCCCGGGACCGGTCTGGGGCAGGGGAGGGGATTCGATTATAATCTCGCGATTCAATCCTAACTCAGCAGGCATCTCAGCAGACTGTTGTCCATGCAGCTCCCGCCGCCAATCGACCCAAACCGTCCTTCGCTTCATTTCCGCCGAATGATGTTCCTGCGTGGACCGAACCTCTGGTCTCGCAATCCAGTGGTGGAAGTCTGGGTGGATCTTGCCAACCTCCATGACTGGTCGAGTGAACTGATTCCGGGTTTTAATGATCGCTATAAAGCCTGGTTGCCGACTGTCATCGAACACCGCTGCAGCGTGGGGGAACGGGGCGGATTCTTCCAGCGGCTGGATCGGGGGACATATCTGGCGCATTGTCTTGAGCACACCGCGTTGGAGCTACAAACGCTCGCCGGTTGCAACGTTGGGTTTGGACGCGCGCGCGAGATGAGCGAAGAGGGCGTTTACAAAGTCGCTGTCCGCTACGAGGAGGAAACGGTTGCCGAACAGTGTCTGCTGGTCGCTCGTGAACTGCTGCTGGCG
>JANNNN010000173.1:0-1481 GCA_031398555.1 Planctomycetia bacterium
GCCCGAAATTCGATGACAATTTTGCATGATTTTTGTAGTCTGCGATCGAAAATCCTTGGGAATTGTGAGGTTCCCGCGAAAAACTGTCATCCATTTATTGCTCATCTACGCCCGGTCTTCGGGCACCAGTTTTTGGCTGCGATGGGCATCGATTCGCGTTTTAGACTTGTTCGGGAAAAGGTTTCACGCTGGTGGTAGCGCCGCCGAGTTCGTCATTGGCTTCGAGCAGGAGCACCGCCTTCCCCGCCTTGGCCAAATAGCTCGCCGCCACCAATCCGTTGTGCCCGCCACCGACAATGAGGACATCATAAAGCATATGATTTTGTTTCATATTTCGTATCAGCGACTTAGTTAGTCGGGGCGAGTTTTACGATTGTCAATAGTGCCGCCTCTGGGTTCGCCGGGCCGGGACTGACTTTGGACGACGTCTGCAATGAATTTCTGTAGCTCATCTGCCATTTCTAATCAGGCTGCGAAGTTTCGAGCGATTCCCCACTCGGGGACGCATCGGCATCCTGCATTTGAAGATCGTGTAATTTAGATCGAACCTCATCAATCTTTGCTTGGGAATCCTGCAAAACCTTTTGGGTATCGATATCGTTGTCACGTCGCATCATGGGAGTCCAAGCGAAGAACAACCAACCAATCGCAATCACGAAAAAAGTCCACCACAGCATGGGTTTGGCAAATTTTTGCTTCAATGAACACCTCAGTTCGGATTCAAATTCGGATTATCTTGGTGTTTGACATTACTATAGCGAGCTGACTAATCGGACGACTTGGATGAAGTCCCTCGAATATTGGCAACCAATAGCCAAAAAAGAGGCGACAAGGAACCGCCGATTTATGGAGCGACGAGCCAGCTTGCAGGTTGCCATTGACAGGTCAGCGCGAACGCTACCGAAACAATTCCCGTAAAGACGATCGCGTCGGCGAGCATTCTCGCAAATAAATATCTTAACGTTGCCTTCATAAATTGTATTCTGTCTGCTTTGAATGGTCCGGGCGAACCCGACGCGGCCCACAAGAATGCCTTTTATCCTGAATCCTACGTCTAAAGTTCCGCCTGCGTGGAATTAAAGACAGACTAGGTTCTTACTCGATCGTCCGGGGAAACTGAGATTAGTATTCTCGGAAGCAGCGGTTGATGACAAAAAGATCGGGATTTGGAGAAATCTAGGAGCGACTTGCTTCGACTTATCTGTAGAGCCAGAAATTTACCATCGTCAAGGAATTGAAGTGAAGAATTGGCACGAGATCGTTATGGAGTACGGACCGTCGGCTTATCAAGTCGCGTGGCGAATCCTAGGGCATGCACAGGATTGCGAAGACGTTCTCCAAGAGGTCTTCATCGAAGCGTATAAGTTTTTCGAAGCAGGTAGGATCCAAAGTCCAAAGGCGTTTCTATACCGTCTAGTTACCTTTCGAGCCCTGGATGCCTTACGACGCAGGAAAGACCATTTGGAGTTAGATGCATCTCG
>JANNNN010000654.1:0-4371 GCA_031398555.1 Planctomycetia bacterium
GCGGAAAACTTGGATTACGTTTATTTGCTGTTGGGTGTTGTTTGTGCCGGAATCGGAGGAGAGCTCTTCGTAAGAGGCTCGGTGGGGCTTGCGACCTGGGCGCGCATTTCACCTGGCATTGTGGGCGCGACCGTCGCAGCCTTCGCGACCTCCAGTCCTGAGCTATCTGTTTCAATCAGTTCCGCACTCGCTGGCAAGCCGCAAATATCGCTCGGAGATGCATTGGGGAGCAATGTAGTCAACGTTGCCTTGATCTTAGCGTTGGCATTAATAATCTCTCCGATCAAGGCCCCTAAGGGTAGTGTCAAACGCGATTTTCCAGTGGCTCTGATCGCCAAACTGCGCGGTCATGATGAAGTTGGCCTTGGAACAGTTCTAGGAAGCAACATTTTTAACGGACTTTTCATCGTCTCGGTCGCGGCGATTATCCATCCCATAACTGTGGGTTGGCGAGAAGTGGCAGTTGTCTTAGGATTTGGACTGATGGTCCTTTTGCCGATCATTCCATCAAAAAGCGGCGAGATCGGGCGGCTGCGAGGTGTGTTGCTAATGACCATGTACCTTATCTACATCGCCCTGATTCTGCAAAGTCAGACTAGCGTTCCGCATTTGCCTTAATCGCCGATTAATCCGTCCTGACGTGCCCGGGGAACGGACTGAAAGAATCGCACAATTATGGCCTCCGCAACTGGTAATGCGGGTCTGCCCAAGTTAAATTCATTGGGGTTAGCTCATCCTCCCCTCCCACCAAGGAATACCTTATGACTCTGAATAACCCTTCGCGTCGTAGCTTTTTGAAAAAATCGGCAACCACCGGCGCATTTGCGGCGTCGATCCCTTACATCAGTTGGAATCAGAAAGCTTTTGCCAATCAAGACAAGAACGACCGCCCTCGCATCGGTTGTATCGGCGTCGGTAGCATGGGAACGGGCGACGCCCATGGGCATAGCAATTTCGGTGACATTCTCGCTGTTTGTGACGTCGACAAGAATCATCTGGAGCGAGCGAAGAACGATCCAAAAATTGGAAAAGGGACCGCGGATGCTTATGAAGACTACCGCAAGGTCCTAGAACGTAAAGACATTGACGTTGTTAGCATCGTGACCTGCGATCACTGGCACGTGAAAATCGCTGTGGAAGCTCTGCAGGCCGGTAAGCACGTCTTTTGCCAAAAGCCTCTGACGCTGACGCTTGAAGAAAATCAACTGATTCGCAACGCTTGCAAGAAGTACCCCGAACTTGTGTTCACTGTGGGAACTCAACAGCGCGACGCGCGAAACCTGTTCCTGCGAGCGGTGAATATGGTCCAAAAGGGGTTGCTTGGAAAGATCCACACTGTTACTTGCAGTATTGGGGGCGGAGACGTTGCGAAGGATGATTTTAAGAAAGAAGCACCTCCCGCCAATCTTAATTGGGAAATGTGGCTCGGCCAAGCTCCGAAAGTCGAGTACATCAAAGAGCGTTCACATTACCAATTCCGTTGGTGGTATGAGTACAGCGGCGGCAAGTTCACCGATTGGGGCGCTCATCACATCGACATTGCTACTTGGGCTCTTGGCGAAGACAAAGACGGCCATGGCCCAATTGAGATCGATGGGACCGATGCCAAGCACCCAGTCGAGTATGCTCACGGTTACGCCACCAACGATCTGCGTTACAACACTGCGCACGATTATGTAGTCAAATGCAAGTACGCCAGCGGCGTGACATTGAATGTTACCAGCGGTGGCAACAAAGAAGAGAATGCTGAAGGTCCGCGTACCGTTGGTAATGGAATTCTATTCGAAGGCGATAAAGGCCGCATCTTTGTCAGCCGTGGCAAGATTTCTGGTACGCCTATCGAGCAACAGTGGGACAAGGATCAATACACCGATGACGACGTGAAAGCGTTGTACAAAGGCAAGCAGCACGAGGGGCACAAGAACAACTTCTTCCGCTGCGTCCGCGAAGGCGGTCTACCGGTCAGCGATGTGTTTACTCACGTGCAAGCCATGGGTACCTGTCACTTGTCAGCAATCGCAGCTCGACTGAATCGCGTTATCAAGTGGGATCCGAAAGCGGAGAAGATCGTGGGCGACGACGAGGCCGCAAAATTCGTTGCTCGCGAGCAACGCAAGGGTTACGAAATTAACCGCGTTTAACGGTAGCTTGGGACCATTTGTCCCGAGCGTGCACTTTACCTAGGTACCCGGGTACCTAGTCTCCAGCGGCGTCGCAAGCACCCGACACTTATGCTCAATTTGTTGGGTGCAGCCATTTGTACGTTAAATGCGACTGATGTGCTTGCGCGCCCCAGCCTCGCGTGTAGCCCACTCGCAGCGCCCGATGTCAGCATAAATGGCAGGTGCTCGTCGCCGCTGGCTCACCGGTTAAACAATTTCGCGCACCGTCAATCCGTGACCGCCTTCGAGTCAACTTGAGCGAATGGTTCCATGCCCGAAAAAGCCGAAAAAAATTGACTCGCCCACGGATGGCATAGCGGTCCCACGGATAAATGCATTATGGATCAAATCAATTGGAAGAAAGCTGCTTGCATAAGCAGAAGATAAAGTCCGCTGTCAACAATTGATCACATTCACAGCCAACCCACCGAGGCTGGTTTCTTTGTACTTGGATTGCATATCGACGCCAGTTTGACGCATCGTTTCGATGACACGATCGAGTGGGACTCGATGCGTGCCATCGCCGTATAGAACCGCTAGCCGAGCCGCGTTGATGGCTTTCACTGCCCCCATTGTGTTGCGTTCGATACAGGGGACCTGCACCAAGCCGGCGATTGGATCGCAGGTCAAACCGAGATTATGTTCCATACCAATCTCGGCCGCGTTTTCGATTTGGTTCGGCGTTCCGCCCATCACGGCAGCTAGTCCGGCAGCCGCCATTGAACAAGCCACTCCGACTTCGCCCTGGCAACCCATTTCAGCCGCTGAGAGCGACGCATTGCGCTTATACAGCATTCCAATCGCTGCGGCGGTCAGTAAGAAATCGCGAATACCCGAAAGACTCGCACCTGGGTAGAACTTCTCATAATAGCCGATCACAGCGGGGATCACTCCAGAGGCACCGTTGGTTGGAGCAGTAACCACTCGACCGCCAGCGGCGTTCTGTTCATTGACTGCCAACGCGAACAACGTTACCCAGTCCATGCGCTCAAGCGGATCCGCCGTTGCGGCCAGCTCAGGGTGCGCGGTCAGTTTGCGGAAAATCTCTGGTGCACGCCTTTGTATTTTCAAGCCACCCGGCAGAATGCCTTCAGTCTCGCAGCCAACTTGGATACTCTCCTTCATTGCCTGCCACAGTTCATCCATGCCAGCTTCAATTTCTGCTCGCGAACGATGCCCTAGCTCGTTCTTCATAACAATCTCGCTGATCGACAAGCTGTGTTCTCGGCAAAGAGTCAATAACGATTCACCTGAAGTAAAGGGGTAGGGCACGATTGCGTCTGGGGCAGGTGATAACGGCTCGGAGGATTGCAGTTCGTGAGCCTCAGCGACGAAGCCACCGCCCACGGAAAAGTACTCGCGGTTGAGCAGTTCAATGCCACTCGCGTCGAACGCGATGCATCTCAGTCCGTTTGGATGCTGAGGGAGGAATGTAGTGCGATTGAATTTCAGATCCTTTTCCATGCTGAACCCGATCGGGTACTTGCCCAGCCACTCCAACGATTCGTTGCCTTCAATGGCCGCAAAACGTTCGTCGATGGTATTGGGATCAATTGTTCGCGGAAGCTCACCGCATAGTCCCATGACGACAGCCCGATCGGTACGATGTCCCAGTCCCGTAAGTGACAGCGAACCGAACAGTTCCACCGAAATGCGAGCCACTGACTGCGGTTGAGCCGTTTGTTCGAGCGAATGAACGAAGCGACTGGCTGCAATCATCGGTCCAACGGTGTGCGAACTGCTGGGGCCTATGCCAATTTTGAACATGTCGAAAAGACTGATCACGTGTGCGAGTTCCTGTTTAGTGAGGCGATCATGAACTACAACTACTATTGTGGACAACTAAGCGCCTTTTGACCAGTGAAAACATGGATTGGGAAAGCGAGGCTCCGCCGAGCAGGTCACCGCAGCGCGTTAGACTTAGCTGTACCTGCAAACGTCCACTGGTTGCTCGAAAAAACACGTCATTTGTTCACGTTCGCAAGTACCGTGAAGTCGCACTGTTGCGTTCAGTCACGCTCGGCGGAGCCTCCTTCTCCGGTTTCTGCGACGACCGCTTGCATACATGCATTACAAATCGTCCCAACGAGAAATCCGTTGGCCATTTTTCGGTTACAGTATCTGCATTTCCTTTTATGTAAATGGTTTTGTAAGAAACCGGACACGAGTGCGCAGATTTTCGTTGAATCCGGTTTCTTACGAAACCAGC
>JANNNN010000187.1:0-1403 GCA_031398555.1 Planctomycetia bacterium
GCTTCGCCACGGATAATAAAGATCTACTCCCTTCAGGTCACATCATCCTATTGGTTAACCGACGTGGCAACGGTACCTAAATCCTACATTTCTCCTCAGCAATATCTTGCCCAGGAGCGGAAGGCGGCATTCAAGAGCCAGTACTTCGAAGGCGAAGTCCTTTCACAATCCACTGAGTGATTGGACTGATGATTCTGCGGAAACGGGTAAGGCGATGATTCAGAGCGGGTTCCCCTCGCTCACGCTTCGGGTTAGTGCGTTCCAAGAACTCTACCGCTCTGCTTGTCAGAATCCTCGCGCGGCATTAGTTTCAACGGTTGCTCGCAGCTTGCGGGCTAGAATTTCGCGAACCGCTGCCAAAATAAGCCGCCATTTATGATCGCTCAAGATAAGGCCACCCAACTTCCCGATGACCAGCGGATTGTGATGACCGCTGTCGGACTGACTAGCCCAAATGGAAATAGTCTCGAAACGTACCGCGCCAGCCTGCTTGAAGGCCGATCTGGCGTGCAGCCCTACGAGATTCGCTACGTGGGCAAAACGCTGGCGGGAATTTGCGATTTTCCAGCGACTCAGTACCAGTCGAAGAAGGATGTCCGTCGCGGTACTCGAGCCGGCAGCGTCGGCATTTGGGCGGCCAACGAGGCGATCGCTCGCAGCGGACTCGAGTGGGCCAATGTCGACAAATCGCGAGTTGGCATTTACATCGGAGTGACCGAACACGGCAACGTCGAAACTGAAAACGAAATCTACCAGATCAAGGCGTTCGATTACGACGTTCAATATTGGTCGCATCACCACAATCCTCGTACCGTTGCCAACAATCCGGCCGGCGAAGTGGCACTCAATCTCGGAGTGACTGGCCCGCATTACACCATCGGAGCCGCTTGCGCCGCAGGCAACGCAGGCATCATCCAAGGGGTGCAAATGCTGCGGCTGGGCGATTGCGATTTAGCCATCGCCGGCGGAGTCTCGGAAAGTATCCATACCTTTGGCATCTTTGCTAGCTTCAAAAGCCAAGGGGCGCTGGCGACTCACGACGATCCAACCAAAGCCTCACGCCCCTTTGATCGTGACCGCAACGGTATCGTTGTCTCTGAAGGCGCATGTCTGTATGTGCTCGAACGACTAAGCGATGCCAAGCAACGCGGCGCAGAGATACTGGCCGAAATTGTTTCATACGCCATTAACACCGACGCCACGGACTTTGTATTGCCAAACCCGGAACGGCAAGCTCAATGTGTTGCTCTGGCCTTGAAACGAGCTGGACTCAACGCGGACCAGATCGATGTCGTCAGTACCCACGCAACCGGTACGAGCAGCGGTGATTCACAGGAGTGCGTCGCGCTGCGTGCGGCCTTCGATGGCTGCGAAACGACATACTTTAACAATACCAAGAGTTT
>JANNNN010000211.1:0-18709 GCA_031398555.1 Planctomycetia bacterium
GCAATCGTAGCTTTGCGAGTTTGCATCGGTTGGCACTTCTATATGGAAGGGGCGACTAAGGTCCGCGGCAACGATTTTTCGTCGATCGGATTCCTTAATGCTGCAAAAGGCCCGCTTGCGGACAAATTTCAGTCCCTGATCTGGGACCACGATGGCAAAATTCGCTTGGATCAAACAAGAGTTCTAGAAATTTTCAAAACTGGAGCCGAAGATGCTACCAAGCACTATGGCTTTACGCAGGAACAAACCAAAGAACTCGCCAAGGTCTCCAAGCAGTTCACGGACAAGTTAAATGATGAGGTCTACAAACCTGCGAATGACGACATCATTAAATTCACCAAGGGGCAAGAACGCATTGCCAAGATGGATGCATCGGAGTTGTATACGCTGGAGAGTATGAAGGGGCAGAAAGACAAAATCAAAACGGAGTTGACCACAGCTGTAAAACCGACCTTGGCGAAAGTCGAAGAGATTTGGAATCAGTATGAAAATCGCTTAAACGCGATCGCAAACCCGACTCAACAGAAAGCAGTCGGCCGCTACCGTTTACAAAGACCCGGCCAAGGTCCACTATCCACCGAGGCCGTTGACAAAATCATCCCAATCTTTGACATGGTGATTGGAATTCTACTAATCATCGGTTTACTCACTCCCGTGGCCTCGATCTTGGCTGCTCTGTTTTTGCTAAGTGTCGTGTTGACTCAGATGCCAGGCTACCCGGGATCCACCCCAACCTATTACCAAGCCGTCGAAGCTCTCGCCCTGCTGGTGTTGGCCGCAACGGACGCGGGACGTTACGCCGGACTCGACTTCATCCCTTGGGCATGGTGGAATCGTTCAAAGGGCCGAGCGATTCGCCCATCGACTAGCGTTGTCGCCACGCGATAATAGTATGGGGGATCACTCTCCCATCCCACAACTACCACAACCTTCACAGTCAATCCAGTTAATACATAGGGTGCCGCCATGCAAACGCTTACTGCCGAACAAAAGCAAGTTGGCCAAGACAATTACTACGAAGCTGTCGGCGTGACCCGCCGCGACTTCATCAAAGGTGTCGTCAGCACCGGTGCGGTAACCGGCGCAGGTCTAGGCGCGATGTACTTCGGCTACACCTCGATGTCCAAACAGGTTCGCGTGGGCATCATCGGTGTCGGCGACGAAGGCAATGTGCTAATCGGTGGCTGCACTCCAGAGTACGTTCAAGTCAAAGCGATCGCCGATATCCGCCCGAGCAGCATCCATCGCGCGTTTCACGGCGACTGGTCTAGCGACGCTGCACTGGCCGCTCGTCCCGGCTTGATCAAACAGTATGGCTACGCGTCCGAAGATCAAGCTCGTAAAGAAATCAAAGTCTACGATCAATCCAACGGCGGAATGCAAGCGCTCCTCGATGACCCAGATATCGAAGCCGTCATTATTGCTTTGCCACTTTTCCTACACGCTCCGATCGCCATTCAAGCCATGATGCGCGGCAAGCACGTTTTGACTGAGAAGCTGATGGCCCATAATGTTGGCCAGTGCAAGGCGATGGCTCGGTTCGCCAAAGAAACAGGTTTGCACTGCGCGACGGGTCACCAAAGGCACTACAGCGTCCTGTACGACAATGCAGTTCACTTGTTGCGTTACGGTCTTCTCGGCCAGTTGCATCATGTTCGCGCTCAGTGGCATCGCGGAAACTTGCCCGGTAAAGATAGTTGGCAAATGCCGCTACCCGGCGGGGAAGTGCTGACCGTAAGTGGCAAAGGCAAGAAAACGAATAAGATCGCCGACCAGTTGAAGGACTTCCGTGACGATCTTCAAAAGAGCACCGATAAGCTCGAAGAAGAACAGCTATTGAAGAAAATAGCCCAGTGGGAAGCTTGGGAAGCTGACGCGAAGATTGACGCCAAGGCCCACGGTTACGAAGACAAGCAACTGAAGGATCGCGTCCGCAGCGCTATGGAAGAACTTTGCCGATGGCGTCTGTGGGAACGAACCGGTGGTGGTCTGATGGCCGAACTTGGCAGCCACCAACTCGATGCTTCAACCATTTTCTGCTCCGCACTTCGCAAAGACGGCTCGAAGGCTCACCCGCTGAGCGTTCATGCAGTTGGCGGTCGACATATCTTCCCGATGGACCGCGAAGCCGAAGATCACGTCTATTGCATGTTCGAATTCCCTGGCCCAGAATACGATGCTGACTTCGATAAGGGTTATTCCAAAGGCGAACCAGTACCTGCTTTCGAACAGGATCCGAACAAGAAGATCGTCGTTACTTATTCATCGATTAACGGCAACGGTTTTGGTGGCTACGGTGAAGTCGTAATGGGCACCAAGGGCACTATCGTGCTCGACAAAGAAGCTGAAATCCTGCTCTACAAAGATGCTGACACAGCGTCCAAAGTCGGCGTTAAAGCCGACAAGGGCAAGTACTCGCTCGATACTCAAGCTAGCGGTAACTATGCCGCGTCAACCAATGCCAAGGCCGCCGCAAGCGGTCCGGTAAGCCGCGGGTACACCGAAGAGATCGAACACTGGGCCTGGTGTATCGCCAACCCAGCCCCTGAGAACAAACCTCGATGCTATCCAGAAGTTGCCATGGCCGACGCAATCATCGCACTGACCACCAACGTCGCCATGGCCAATGGCGCCAAGGGCCAACCCGGTTACATCAAGTTTGAGGAGAGTTGGTTCGATCGCGACTCCGATGCAACTCCAGACGAAAGCAACCCAGTGTCCGAACTCGAACGCATGAAAGCTTGGAAGATCGTCTAGTTAGTCCATCATGTCAGCTGGAACCCGTTAGCCTCCGGTTCAGTCCGTAGCCGGACGCTAACGAGAGGGTCCCGCTCACGATAATGGTCGTTACGTTGGCTTGGTCTTATCAGCCGGAAGGCGTTAGCCTCCGGTTACGTCTCCAACCGGAGGCTAACGCCTTCCGGCTGATAAGTCGCTTGAAAAATCGCGTTTTCACGGGGTTTTTAAGCGGGACGCTCTCTAACAATTTAATTCCGACTATTCATCTCGCGGAACTGTTTCCATGACAGCAATTTAATGCCTTGATCGTCGATAAACTTGCGAGTCGTGGGGTCGGTAAACAGCATGCGATCCTGATCGCGTCGAGCCGCGCTGTCGGTGATCGCTCGCAGTTCTTCGCTATCCTGCCCGCAGTGGATGATCAACTGCGTCACACCGGGTTTGATCTTGGCAATCTCGTCGAAGTATAGTTGCTTGCGCTGCTCAGGCACGTTGCCACTGTAGAACTGGAGCATTCCATCGAGGATTGGCAGCTTGCGTTCTTTAAGCTTAGCGACGCAATCTTTCAATCGCTCGGCCAGCGCCGGATGATCGCGAGCGGTGTCCGCGTCGAGTTGTTTGAAGAACAGAATCGGCAGATTGTATTCAAGCGATAGACCAACGTAGACCTCCACAAGGTCCGGGCGACTGACTACGGCTCCCATGTGAGTATCGAGGTGGCTGAGCGGTACTCCGAACGCGAGCGCTTTGTCGATTTGTGCTTTGAGTTCAATCTTCACTTCGTCGGCTTTGACATGAGTGACAACTTGACCGACGTTGTCCCATAAGAAACCTTCGGCATCGATCAAACTCGGCACGCGATCTTTCGATGCCACTGGCCCCCAACGATAATTGTCCCATTCCGAGTTCAGCGTTAAGTGAATGCCGTAGTCGTACTGAGGATGCGCTTTGGCGTACACGGCAAACTCCTTGAACCAAGCGCATGGCACCATCATGCTCGCTGACGTAACAATGCCGCTCTCCAGTCCCGCTTGCGTAGCCACATTTACAGCATGCGACATCCCTGCATCATCTGAATGCACGATCAAGTACCGAGACTTTTCCTGCCCGGTCAACATGGCAGTCGGAAAGAAAATTAAGAGAGCTGAGAGTACCCGTGGAAGTAAACTTGTATTCATAGCGAAATAACGTCCGTCGATCTAACATGCGAAATAAAAGACTTATTGTAGCGTCGAATGTTTTTGTAGTCGGACGAGCACCGTGAATACTGCATATTTACCGATGTATCGTTGTGGAACCTTTGTGCTTGCACTAAAAACATCAGCTCGTTCGATATCGAATACGAAATCTACTGAGGGCTGACTCCAATCATTGAAAAAGTCATGGCCATTCCTGGTGTTGGAGCGATCCTCAAGCCAGCCGTTGATGCACTGATGAGCAAATTGGACGCTTTTAAGTAAGTTCTTCAACTCGAGAGCACAATGCAAGGAATTTGTTATGTAGCTGGATTCGTTAGAAACCGGTTGCGAAGTAAAAGTCACGTGCAAAGCACCGGTTTCTAACGAAACCAGCTACATTTACGCTTCCAAAATGCTTCACAGCGCTGCGGCGGGTGCGATCCATTAATCTCGTGTATCAATCGGAGCCTCTAGGGATTATAATTATTAATTAAAATCCTTCGCCTCTACTCTTTTCTTGGACTGGGTTTGCTCCTTGAGTTCACAAGAAATTCCGTCGTTATCGCTGAAAGACAAAGACTCCAAGCGGGATAGTGCGTCATCTCTAGACGCGCGTGTTCGATCCCTGAAAATCGCTAAGGAAGACCGACTGGACCATCAGAAGTCCGGTGGAAAGTTCCCTTGGATAGTTGCGGTAGCGTTGGGTGCCGTCTGCATCTGGCTGGCTTATCGCGACGACGAGATTATGGCAAAGTTTGGCGTCAACAGACCTGTGGCGGAGGTCGTGAGCCCCGAATCGGCTGATGCCAACAAAGTGGCTTCATCCCAAACAGCAAAAGCTACGCAGCTGACCAATTCAGCTGCCGCGACTAATAATCCGCCAACCAATCTGCCTACCGGTAATGACAAATCTGTATCGCCTAATCCTATCGCCCTCGAATCGCGGGGATATGTTATCGCCAAACATCAAGTTCTCGTAAGTCCACAGGTCAGCGGTCGCATTTTAAGCCTTAACATTGAGGAGGGACGCCGGGTCGTCAAAGGTGAAATACTTGCCGAAGTAGAACGGACTGAGTACCAAGCCGATTACGATCAAACGCGAGCAACACTCCTGCGAAGCAAAGCGGAGTTGTCCGAACTTGAAACCGGCTCACGGCCTCAAGAAATTGCAGGAGCCCTGGCGGACCTTCAAGAGCAGGAGGAAGTCATCGTTCAACTGGAATCCCAGTACAAACGTATGAAAGATGCACTCAAATCGAATTCCATATCGATGACTGAATTTGAACAGTCGCAAAGTAGTTATTTGAGCACTCGCAAACGTATTGAAAAATTGCGTCAATCGCTTTCGATGATGAAAGAAGGACCCCGCAAGGAACGAATTGAAGTGGCTCGTGCGGCTGTCATCCAAGCTGAAGCGAACTTGGACAAGTCAAAATGGCGGTTAGAGAATTGCACTTTGCGAGCTCCCATCTCGGGCACGATTTTGAAGAAGAATGCCGAAGAAGGAAACCTTGTGAACCCAGTTGCCTTTAGCGGGTCCACCAGTGTCTGCGACATCGCTGATTTGTCGGACTTGGAAATCGATTTGAATATCCAAGAGCGTGATATTTCAAAAATTTACGTCGATCAACAATGCGAAGTCCGCTCTGAGGCTTTTCCTAAGAGAGTCTACAAAGGTACCGTTTCGCGTTTGATGCCAATCGCCGACCGAGCCAAAGGGGCTGTCCCAGTTCGCGTCGCTGTGAAGGTACCCGAAGATGAAGAGGGGGTCTACCTGAAGCCCGAGATGAGTGCCATTGTTGTGTTCTTCGGAAACTCGGCTCAGTAGTCGAGTTGGCCGCGTTGGTGATTTGATTGTCGCACAATTGTCTCAATTGTAGTCTGCACAATTGGGACACTTTGGCGACAACAGGTAGTAGGACTAATAGCTTACAAGCTCACCTACTTCGATTCACAGACAAACCAGTGCCACACAAACCAAATAGCGACTCTAAAACTTCATCTAGACGTTCCACTAGCCACGGCAACGGAAAATGGTAGGCTGTTGGCTCTGCTACCCTGGCTACCTATCCAATACCGCAATTCACCAAGGTACCAATCGAGTGACCGCAAATCCTATTGTAAGAGTCTCGCATGTGTCTCGGTACTTTAAGCGAGGATCGGAGCGAGTAAACGTCCTTAACGAGTTGGATCTCGAAGTCCCCGAAGGGCAGTTTCTAGCGCTCATGGGTCCGAGCGGTTCAGGCAAAACCACGCTGCTGAACCTCATCGCGGGATTGGACACCCCTAGCGAAGGAGAAATTTGGGTCGGCGATCGATGTGTATCGAAGATGACAGAAGCCCAACTCGCTCGATGGCGCAACGAACACGTCGGCTTCGTCTTTCAATTCTATCATCTGCTGCCCGTGTTGACCGCTTATGAAAACGTCGAGCTGCCATTACTGCTGTTGCCGCTCAGTGCCAAAAAGCGCCGTGACCAAGTCATGACGGCGCTTGAACTTGTCGGACTCAACGATCGCAACTCACACATTCCAAGCCAACTCTCCGGCGGCCAACAGCAACGTGTCGGTATTGCCCGAGCTATCGTGACGGATCCGACTTTGATCGTGGCCGACGAACCGACGGGTGACTTGGATGCCAAATCGGCTCACGAAATTTTGGATCTGCTCAACGTTCTGCAGCGCTCTCTCAACAAGACAATCTTGATGGTTACGCACGATCTTCGAGCGGCTCGTCGCGCCGATCGAATCCAACATCTCGACAAAGGTCGCTTGGTGGATCAACCCGACGAAGCCCTTTACGAAGCGGGTTAGGAAACTACTTATGAAATTTATGATGCTGATTGTCAAGAACCTTCGGCGCAATCTCGTTCGATCCATGCTGACTAGTGCAGGCGTGATGGTGCTTGTGTTCGTGATCACGCTGATCTGGTCCATTCTTGGTTTTCTCGACATTGCCACATCAGAGAAGACCAGTAATTTCAAAGGCATTGTTACTGAAAAATGGAGCATCCCGAGCCAGATGCCCTTCTCTTATGCCAACACGCTCGAGAACGGAGCGGCTCGCGAAGATTCGGACGTGAAGCCGATTGACTCTATGACTTGGCAGTTCTTTATCGGCTCGACTGAAAAGGGCACGATGGGATTCAACAGTTTCATTTTCGCGTTTTGCATGGAGCCCAAGAAACTGCTGACGATGATGGATGAACTGGATTCACTCCAACCTGGTCCACGCGCTGAGTTGGACAAGGCGATTCAAGCAATGGAAGGCAATCGACAAGGGATTATCGTCGGCCAAAAACGACTCGCCGCGATCGAAAAGCAAGTCGGTGACCGGATCAAAATTTTTGGTACCAACTACCGCGACATAGAACTGGAATGTGAAATCGTTGGAACGTTTCCGCTAGGTCGATACGATAACAACACGTGCATCAATCGCGATTATTTAAACGCGTCGCTCGAAGCCTACCAAGCCAACATGAAGAAACCGCATCCGTTGGCAAACAAGAGCATGAATCTGGTGTGGGTAAAGGTGCCGAACAAAGAAACGTTTACACAAGTTAGCAGCCAGATCGACAAGTCCCCTATGTTTGCCGCACCGCCGGTAAAAATTGAGACAGCTTCGTCGGGTGTCTCAAATTTTCTGGCGGCCTACAAGGACTTATTAACAATCCTCCGCTGGGTGCTTGCACCCTCGATCATTGCGACTCTCGCTGTTGTGATTTCGAATGCGATCAGCATCAGTGTTCGTGAGCGTCGCAAGGAAATGGCAGTTCTGAAAGTAATCGGATTCCAACCCAATCAGATTATGTTCTTGGTTTTGGGAGAAGCGATTTTGCTTGGAGTTGTTGCCGGTTCAGTGAGCTCAATCGGAACTTATTTCTTTGTGAACAAAGTCCTTGGTGGCATCCCGTTTCCAATCGCTTTCTTTTCGAGCTTTCCGGTCTTGGATGGAGCCTTGTGGTGGGGTGCGGCGATTGGATTTATCACGTCTTTTGCCGGTAGTATCCTGCCCGCACTGTCAACACGTTCGATAAAAGTAGTCGATGTTTTTTCTAAAGTTGCCTAGGCGTACTTTGCTTTTCTGAATGTAGCTGGATTCGTCAGAATTTGGATGCGTTAGTTACACTCCCGGATTCTCACGAGTCCAACTACGAAGTAGTTTGCCACCCGAGACCTTATATGAACACGATGCTTAAACTGCCATACGCGATGCTAAATGTACTCGGGATTATGGCCTTGTTTACCGCTGTACTGGGAGTAATCGTTTGGTTCTCTTGGACTTTTATTACGTTTGAAAATGCTTGGATGCTTATTCCAGGTTGCTTCACGTTTTTTGGCTTGATGCTCGGTATCGTCTACTTGGCTCGAATTCCTATCGGTTACAACATTCGCAACCTGATTGTCCGTTACCGCACGACGCTTTTGACTGCGGTCGCATTCACGATGGTCATTGGCGTCTTGACCTTCTTGATGGGTTTTATCAACGGGCTCAAGAAATTGACGCAGTCGAGTGGAAACCCGGAGAATGTAATTGTTCTATCGCAAGGGGCAACGGATGAAGGCATCAGTAATATGCCTTTCGAGAACATGGGAGACATTGCTCAGCAAGAGGGAGTTGCTCGATTCAACGACGAGCCCCTTTGCAGCCGAGAAGCGTACTTAGTGTTAAGCTTGCCGATCGCAGAACCCAAACCCGGCAACCCCAGTCGAAGACTTTTGCAAGTCCGTGGACTGTACGATCCCGTCGCGTCGGCCAAAGTGCACAATTTCGAACTGCTTCCAGGTGGCGAGTGGTTCTCTGAAGCCGGAGTTCGTCCTTCGGAGGATCCCAACAAACAACCGATCGTCGAAGTCGTTCTTGGAGAAGGTATCGCTAGGGGGCTCGGTTCCGATCGTTCTGAAGCAACCCGATTAGCCGCCAAGAATCCTGATAGTCTCGATGTTGGCGATACGATCCAACTGGACACACGCGAACTGCTAGTAACCGGCATTATGAAGACTGAAGGTACAACTTTCGATTCCGAGGTATGGGCCAAGCAGAGCGTTATCGGACCACTACTTGGAAAGGCAAACTACACGACTTTAGTTTTGCGAGCCACGAGCAAAGATGAAGCCCAGAAGTTGGAAGATTTCTTCAGTGGCAAAGATCCCGCGAACAAGTACGAAAAATCTCAAGTCAACGCGTTGACTGAAACCAATTATTTCAAAGCGCTAGGTGAGACCAATTTGCAATTGTTGATTGGAACTATGGTTGTTGCGGCGGTGATGGGTTTCGGTGGCGTGATGGGCGTGATGAACACCATGTTTGCCGCTATCAGCCAACGGGTGCGCGATATCGGAGTCCTCCGTTTGTTAGGCTTTAGTCGTTGGCGAATCCTGGTCAGCTTTCTCGTTGAATCGCTTTTGATTGCGCTGCTGGGTGGACTGGTTGGATGCTTGATTGGCTACATGTTCGACGGATTCCGCGTAACGAGTATTGTCAGCAGTGGAAACGGACCAGCCGGAAAAGCAGTCGTTTTCCGAGTCATTGTGGACTGGGGAGTACTTGGAATTGGATTGATGCTGAGCATGATGATGGGCCTAGTCGGCGGACTCATCCCGGCTCTTTCTGCGATGCGTTTAAAGCCGCTTGAATCTCTTCGAGGTTAGCCCGCTAAACGTAGCTGGTTTCGTTAGAAACCGGTGCTTTTCAGTAACCTTTGCTCCGCATCAACCTTCACTGCGCATCCGGTTTATGACGAAACCTGCTACCTAACTGAGCGCGTCCTAGAATGCACGTACGACATCCGCGAGGGTAGACTCCATTTCGCGCAACCAAGTCGCCATGCTGTGGTGTTCCTCGACCCATACCGATGCTAACTTTCGACGCTGAGTAGCTTCCGTCGAAACGTCTGCAGCGCGAATGAATTCAGCAGCCAAGGATCTAGCGTCGTCCGGCGGCACAAGGACTCCGCGTTCGTTCTTTCCAATAAGCGTTCGAAGTGCTCCACTGCAATCGGTCGCTACCACGGAGGTACCCAGCGCCATTGCTTCGAGCGCGACGTTCGGCAGGCCTTCGTGTTCACTTGGAATGCAAAGCAAGTGCGATTTGCAAATCATCACATACGGATTGGGCAAAAATCCGTGAAAGGTTACTTGCTCGCTGATGCCAAGCTGCAATGCCAACTTCTCAAGCTTACTCCGATCAGGTCCATCACCGACTATGTCCAAGTAGATTGGATTATCGCGCTGTGCATTTGCCAACTTTAGAGCCTCCAGCGCCCGCCTCTGCCCCTTTTCGCGAGATAATCTTCCAACAACCACGACTCGAACGCAGAGCTCGTCCGAAGCTCTTGCTATTCCAGTTGTTGGACCTGTTGCTAATGCCCGGACCACTGCAAGATCAACCGGATTTGGGAGGACCTTTATTTGCGAGCGTGCCACGCCATAAAACGACGATGCATCGTCGGCTACTTCTTCGCTGACCGCAATCGTGACACATCCCGGTTGACGATAAGCAGTTGACAAAAGGCGTTTCTTGAGAAACCGAAAACGCTCACAGCTTTTCTGAAAATCAGAACTGGGAGGACTGACGATCACTGAAACTCTGGGAACACCAACTTTACTTGCGGCGGCAGCCGTGACCAATGTCATATGAAAGGTGCGGTCATAGACTACGTCGATCTGCTGTTCACGAATCACTTTCGCAAGATGAAGGATCTGCATGCTGCGGATTTGCCCGGGCCAATACCGCTGGTTTTCACTAAACTCGCTCCAGAAGGCAATTACACCAACATCCTTGGGGAGGTGTTCGATGTAGTGCCCTCGTCGGTACAGCAGGTAGACGCTTGGCAAAAATCGGTTTCGATCCAGTTGTGAAGCCATCTGCCAGAGCTGTCTTTCACTTCCTCCACCTTCCAACGAACCGCTACAGCAAAGGACGCGCAGAGCCCTTGAGGGAAGAACATCGCTACTTGCCATCGGCCTGGCCCGAATTGATTCGCTCCCGAATCCTGATCAATTGGTCTGCGGCCCACGGCTTTTCTGCGTACAGTTCAAGCAAACTCTCGTAATAGTTGATTAATTCTTTGCCGCTTAATTCAGCCTCAGCAGAGCGAATTATTTTCTCTAACTGGGTTGTCGCCGGCGGGATCTCCAATTTCAGTGTCGGCGACACCTTGTCCGCGTAAATCGCTATCTGCACCAATCGCTTTTCAGCTCTAGTTAATCCGTCGAGCTTACCGAACACGACGATAAAAGACTCCAATTTGCGACGGTAATCATCAGCATCTTTTTGGCGAGCTTCGAGGCAATCCAAGAAGCCTTGATCCAGCGCTGAAAGCGACTCACCTTTGCGGGCCGAACGGCGTTTCAAAGTTACATATGCTTTTGTTAAATCATCATCATCGGCAATAGCTTGTATTTCAGTCCTTCGTTTATCGTCTGGAAAACGTTCCAGGAATTCGTCTATTTTTGGACGGGCTGCGGCAATAGATTCTTCGTCGTTTGAATCGAGCTGGGCTGAAATGTCCTTAAAAAGCTGATCTGCCGAAGCCGGCCGGAACATCCACCAACCCAGTGCAACACAGCCTAGCAGCACCGCGACCATAACTCCGATTGATGCATATTGGATCCAATCACTCTGCTGCGTATTGGTTACAGGGGCGTTGCCAAAGACACTAACGTGAACATCGTTTTCGGTTACTTGAGTAAAACTTGAAGTTCCAATGTTTGTAGAGGCACCAACGCTTGATGAAGGCCCTGCATTTACCGAACGCGAACTGTTGACGGAACGTCCCGTATTTGCAGCAGGCCCCGTATTTGCAGCGAATCCAGCAGTTGCTATAGATTCCTCTCCAGGCAGCGACTGAGGCAGTGGGCGTTTTGCACCCTTGTCTAAATGAACGGTCTCGCTCGACGGCGGCTCATTCTTGGATAAAACCGACGTACGTTCATGGTTTGTGATGAACGAATCACTAGGTCCTGGCTTGGGTGACGCACTTGTGTCTTTGTTTGGACTTACTTGTGGCGCGAGCATCGTAGGCTGCTCGCGGGTCGATGCGAGTTCGGGGTGTGTAAGCCGAATTTCGTTATCTTCATCATCGGACAAATCCAAGGATGTAAGTTCCTTGCCAATTTTCGCCAGTGGCTTGCCATCGCCCTCGGACGGCTTCATCGCACTACCAAGTTTGCGCATTCCAGCCTGAATTGCCTTTAAGCGATTTCCGACCACTAATGCCGTGGGCGGTCGTTTCGAGGGATCTTTCTCAACCATCTCCTTGATCAGCTCGGCCAACTCAAGCGGACAGTTCGGCGCGAGCGTCGCCAAGTCGGGGACCGCGTTGTAACGAACCGCATAGAGAACCTCGGGCAAACTCTTCCCGCCAAATGGAGCACGACCTGACAACAACGCATATAGCACACAACCCAAGCTATACAAATCGCTTCTTGTCGTAATCGTCTTGCCCTCAGCTTGTTCAGGTGGCATGTAGTCCGCAGTGCCAATGACTGAGCCAGCCACTGTCATGTCCGTCGAACCGAACAACTTTGCGATCCCGAAGTCTGTCAACTTGACTTGCCCTTGATCGCTGAGCATTAGGTTGGCGGGTTTCAAATCGCGATGAATGATTCCAAGGTCATGAGCGTGTTTCAGCGCCGCAGAGGTCTCGATTCCGATTTGTATTACATCTTCCCAAGGAAGAACGCGGTGCTGCCGCATGTGCTCAAGCAATGAGCGACCGGCGACATACTCCATCGAGTAGAACAGCAGGCCCTGTTCTTCGCCGTAGCCTATCAATTCAACAATATGCGGGTGTTTCAGTCGCTTGAGCGTATCGATCTCAGCGGCAAAACGACGTCTAAAGCGAGATTGATCGGCAACTGCCGCTGCGATCACTTTGATGGCAACTTTATCTCCACTACGTGCATGCGAACCTTTGTAAACGGTACCCATGCCTCCGCGGCCCAAGACTCCCTCAACTCGGTACGGGCCAAAGTAATCAAATTCCGGCTGATTCATCGACAACTCCATCACTGACTCGGACACCGCGCGATTCAACTGCAAATAACGCTAATTCCAATTGCGGCAGGTAAAACGCTATAGCTGGATTATAGCGGTACCCCAGGCCAAGCCAGCTCCGAAGCCACATAGTAGAGCTCGTTCACCGGCCCGAAGCTGGCCACTGGTTATTGCTTCGTCTAGCGCCAACGGAATACTTGCGGCACTGGTATTGCCATAACGATCCAGATTTACAAAAACTTTCTCGCGATCAAGTCCAAAATCGGACACGGCCGAATCGATGATTCTCACATTGGCTTGATGTAAAATCAACAAATCGAGTTGGTCAACAGTCAAACCCGCGTGTGCCAAACAATCGCGAGTACTATCCGCGACAACGCGAACAGCCCATTTGAATACCGATCGACCTTCCATTCGCAAATACTGATCACCAGCCTCCAGTCCTTCAGCGGACAAAGGTTGACGACTTCCGCCACCAGGTATGCACAGCATTTGTCCGCCACACCCCTCGGATCCAAGTGTATAGCTCAGTAGACCCTTCGATTGATCTTTCGTCGGTCGCAACAAGACCGCTCCAGCACCATCGCCGAACAGCGGGTAAGTTTTTATGTCAGCAGGATTGATTGTGCGACTCATCACTTCGGCACCCACTACCAACGCACAAGTTGATGCCCCAGAGTTAATGAACTGGCCAGCGGTCACTAACGCATACATAAATCCAGCACAAGCTGCATTGATGTCCATCGCCGGTGCAATGCATCCCAAATGTCGCTGCAGATGGCAAGCGGTTGAAGGTGTAGCATGATCTGGAGTGATCGATGCCACCAAGATCAAGTCTACGTCTGCGGCGCTAACCCCGGCCCGATCCAAACAACTCTGAGCCGCCAGTAGGGCAAGATCACTAGACGCTTGGTCAGGAGCCGCTTTTCGACGTTCAAGTATGCCAGTTCGCTGTAAAATCCAATCGCTGTCGCATCCTAGTGCGGACAAATCGTCGTTACCGACAATCATTTCCGGGACGTAGCTCCCAGTTGCCGCGATTTCGAATCCGGTAAGTTTTCCGAGTCGGCTGCGCCCAGACCTCGCAATCGCTGGCGCTGGATTTTGTACGGCATCGAATCGGCTGATTTTTGGCGAACTAGAAGCGGCGAATGACATCCAGGGTGGTCTCGCAGTTTCGAGATTAAAAACCCAGATCATACCAGAAAATTCAAAATTGCGACGAAGCAGTCTCCTTTTTGACGCCATTAGGTTAAGCGATTCAAGCCCGCCAGAGCCAATTGTGTTGCTTTATCACGGTCCGCACCCCGAAGAGGGTGGTTTACCGGTCGCAGCGTTCAGTTTTTCGGCTGTTGAAACTGAACAGGTTCAAGAATCTGAACTTGAAGAATGGTGGTTAAGAAAGCGCGAAAAGTATTTTTGAAATAATTCGGCCGAATCCCAGCCGGTGCGCAATTGCGATGTATGTTTTCGTAACTGCGAAACGCAGGTGACTGGCTGACGAATCATTGCCCCTGATTCAAAAGCCTTTAAGTCACCCACGAGTCGCAGCGTACGGTTCCCACGAATCACTGCCCCGGATTCTTGGGTAGATCTTTGCGGTCGGTAGCCGGTTTTCTTCGTGCCCCAGCGAAAGAACCGGCTTCCGATTTTTTGCTGTCTTGGCGGTACAGCGAAGTAAGTGTTCCTCTCGCTATGACTAAAATCCAGGGGCTGAACTCCTAAATCTGGAGGAAAGCGAGTCAAGTGCGAACGCACATCCTGCCCAATGCAATTTATTGCTAAAGGCGGAATGATCGTTTTGCGCCGGCCTGGAAACTAACTTAAAAGCAGTTTCTGATGATGCTGGGCAACTCGTCAAACTCTTCTGTCATTTCGTCTCCACTCCGCCGGGCGACTCCCTCCTGGGCGACCACGCTCGATTTCGAATCGACCTTCGATCAAGCCAAGTCTCAAGCACTCGACGCAATTCGCCATTGGCACCCGCAGCGTCAATTCCAGAATCTCGACTTGTCAAACGTCGCGGCCTGCGTGGCCATCAAGAACCACCACCGTGTGGTCGTCCACGAAAATCCCGCTCATCAGCGATTCTTTGTTCACAACCTGAATCACAACCCGCCTAGCAAGTCCACTGACACGCAATCGCACTATCGCGAATTCAAGCACACCCAGAATACGGACGAACTGATCGCAGAAGGTATTCGCTCCCTCGATTGCGAACACGATGGCAAAGATGCGTCGGGGCAGGTCTACCGCTTCCGCACTTACAAGTGCCTGCTCGACGAACTTCGCGATCCGAACTATTTCATCTTTAGCATGTCGCGGCCCATCGCTTGCTTAGGCAAAGCCGAAGTGGACCGTGATAAGTCCCTTACCAAATTGCTTGAAATCTTCCAGTCGCTCGACACCACCGACCAAATCACCTGCCGCATGGACGCGAAAGGCGAAACGACCAAGGACATAGCAGTCGCAGTCGGTCTAAGTCCGCGGGCAATCGAGATCCGCCGAAAGAAGATGTTCGAACTCTTCGGCATTGACCGCTCGATGGAACTCATTCGTATTACCATCCGCCTTGAAGAGCACGGCCTACTTCCAAGTTGAATGTATCCTGCTAGGTGTCATGGGAACGATCGCCTACTATTTGACCGTGCCCGCTTTGGGCGCGGGAAAAGCCACGCTGATTAGCAGCACCTACGTTGTCATTTCGGCGCTGATGGCCGTCTGGTTCCTTAAGGAAACATTCAGTTCCGCGAAACTGTTGGGAAACGCAATTGCCTTCCTCGGTCTTACCCTGCTGATCGCCATGCCGCTCCGCCCGAGATTTTTCACCGTCACCAGGTTTTCTCATCAACGCAGCCCAGAACGTGGCCTAGGCATCCTGCCTGGGTTCTTCTTCTCCCGCGGTCCTGCTCCCGCCCGCCTGCTTCTGGGCAGCCTGCTCCGCTGTATCGCATTAAGTCTACTTCAATCGCTGTACCTCAATCGCTGAACTCCAACCCTGAACCTCAACCAGCATACCCCAGTTTGGTATAATCAAAACTGAACAAAACTACTTTCGCACTCCCACTCTCAGGCCCCCACAACTACCCTCTCATGCCTGCGACCGCTATCAGCCCCGTATTACCGATTTACATTGGATGTCCTGTTTGGAACTCTGCTGGTTGGAGCGATATCGTTTTTCCGGCGGGCACCAAGCGTTCGCAATGGCTCAGTTGGTATACGCAGATGTTTAACTGCGTAGAGGGCAACAGCAGTTTCTACGCGATTCCGACCGTCGACAGCGCACGACGTTGGGCTGCAGAGGCGGCTAGCGGCTTTCGATTCTGCTTCAAGTTTCCACGTGAGATCTCGCACGATCGGACGTTGGTGAACGCCGAAACACCCACGGCCCAGTTTTTACTTGCGATCGAAGAGTTCGCGCGAGTCGATCGACTCGGGCCTACGTTTCTGCAAATGGGTCCACACTTCGCCGCTGATCGGTACGATGTCCTCACCAGCTACCTGACTCAACTGCCACGTGAATTCCCTTGGGCCGTTGAAGTGCGTCACAAAAGTTGGTTCGACGCTGCCAGCAACGAAGCGAGACTCGACGAGTTGCTCACTCGCCTCAATATCGACAAAGTCATCTTTGACTCGCGGCCGCTCAATCAAGCCCCGCCAGACGACGACTTCGAAACGAAGTCTCAATCGCAAAAGCCCAAGATACCCCTTCGCAAAACGGCGACTGGCCAACATCCGCTGTTACGATTGATCGGCCGCAATCGTGTTGAGTTAGTTGATAACTACATTGCTGAATGGTTGCCAACGATCACTGACTGGGTCAATGCTGGCAAAACTCCATACATTTTCACGCATACACCAGACGATACGTACGCACCTCAAATGGCCCGCCGTATGTGGGATCAATTGCGTGTGACACTTCCGGGTAATTTTGCGGCACTACCAACTCCACCCCGTAAACCGCGACAATTGGAATTACTCTAAAGCGTTGAGCCGTAAGCAGTGACAATAGATAAAGCCGCCCGGTTTCCCGAGCGGCCCTAGACCCATCCAGCGATTAAATCGGATTCCTACCATGCGTTCCATCGCAGTCGCAATCCATTGCTCTCGCCGATATTCATCTGTTAGCTATCCCTGCCAACTGAGCCGTGATTCTCCACACTTTGCAACACCCTGCAAGTGCTCGTAATGGGCGTCTTTACGTCGCGGCGATAAGACGCCTCGTTTGTCACTTACGCAGCGCGAATAACTTGTCGCTAACTCGACTCAAGGGAATAGTAGTTGAAACAATGGACTCATGTGCTGATGGATTTCACAACGGTCGCCGAACACCCGTCTCAAATGCTCACGATTTACCAAATCATGGGTCGATGCCGCTCTACTTAGAGCTAATCCATTTAGCAGTAGTGGAGCTAGACCGCATAATCATCTAAGACAAAGGTTAAACTCATGAACTACGGTGCTTTGCGTTCCGAATATTTCTGCATGAGCAAATTGAAACTATCGGGCACCCGCAGCAGCTCCAATGGCTGCACCCACGTTAGCGCCCGTGTTACCACCTACGGCTTGACCGAACGCTGCGCCTACGTTGGCGCCTGCCGCGGCACCTGAATTGTAGTTGTTGTATCCGTTGTTGTATCCGTTGTTATAGTTCCCATAGCCACTGCTATAGCTTCCACCGCCGTAACCGTTACCGTATGCAGCATTGCCCGAACCATAGTTGGAGTACCCAGTATTTCCGTAACCCATGCCTGCACCGGAGTTATACGAGCCGCCTGAGCTCATAGAATATCCGCTAGACGGATAGCTGCTCCCCGAGCAACCGCAACTGCTTCCTGTCGAAACGCTTTCCATCGAAACGCTCCCCGTGTAAACGCTCGCACAAGGGTTTACAACTGGGGCAGCACAACAAGCATTACTGCTCTTGGCGCGACGATGACGATGGCCGGCCGATGCCGAGCTACTAACGATCAAAAGTGCAGCTACACAGAGGGATGCTACGCCGATCGACTGATACATTTTACGAGACATTAAACGTTTCCTTATCCGGGACTTATGGACAAACATCGAACGAGCAAAGTGCCCGTCGACAGACCGTCGGTCCGGTAATGCAAGAAGCGTGCCGCCGTTTGAAACGGCATCAGTTGATTAAGCTGTGAATGCCAATCCTTTAGAAATCCCTTGATAGACACAGTGCGTGACAGACACAAATCGTGCGGGCATAAGGCCCGTTCAGAATGACCGCGGGTGACCTGATTCACTAGGCTTCTTAGAGGTACAATGCGGCCTGGGGCAAGCGAGCCGACGGCTATTAAACAGCTGGGTTCTAGATCTCTATGTCCAAACCGAACGCTTATCGACTAACCACGGTGAACTACAAACGAGCACAGTGCCCCTTCAACGGTCGTAGCTTCAAACGGGGGTTTTCAGCTTTCGGATCGCTGGACGCCAACCTAAACAGTTACGAAAAAACCCTTGGAAAAATCTAATTTCCCAAGGGTTTTTAAAAGTCGGGGTGATAGGATTCGAACCTACGACCCTCTGGTCCCAATCCAGATGCGCGTGCCAGGCTGCGCCACACCCCGAGTAAGATTTGTTGTAGTCGATCTATCCCATTCTGACAATGCGACTTAGCCCCAGGTTCTTGCCTTCTGGCCAGGATTTTGCCGATTTTTATCTGAATAAAACACAAAAGGTGGATTCAGTCGGACTTCTATCGCAATACTGTCGGCTGCATTCCGGATTGGATCGTGTCGCGCGAGGCAGTTGAGCCTACGCTGGTTGTGGTTTGC
>JANNNN010000283.1:0-3183 GCA_031398555.1 Planctomycetia bacterium
CACAGCGAGAAGGCAACCTAAGAACAGTGATGGAATCCATTCGAGAAATTTTGAAAGTAGTGCAGACAATGTTATTGCTTTTGGCTAGAAGTGTAGCGACTGGCAGGAAAATTTAATGTGTGGGATTGGAGGTCTAGTCGGCTCGTTTACCGAAACTTCTCTACGAGATAAATGCCAAAAGCTCCACAAAGCTCTTCGACATCGAGGACCCGATGATCAAGGAACTCACGTCGACGTAGGCGAACAAGCTCACGTCGGGTTGGTGCACGCGAGGCTTTCGATATTGGATCTGAGTCCAACTGGGCATCAGCCAATGCATTCTCTCAATGGTCGCTTCACGATCGTCTTCAACGGCGAGATCTATAATTTCTCTGAGCTTCGTCAGAAGCTTATTGAAGACGGAGCCAAGTTGAGAAGTACGGGTGACACGGAGGTCATTCTTGAACTCTTCGCACGCAAAGGCGAAGCTTGTCTAGACGATTTGGCAGGCATGTTTGCTTTTGCAATCTGGGATCGAGATCGACGTGAGTTGTTTCTGGCTCGCGACGGACTTGGTATTAAGCCGCTGTATGTTTGGCAAAGCAACGGACAGATTGCGTTCGCATCCGAGTTGCGGGCTCTTCTGGCAACAGGCTTATCCTCGCGTACGCTCAATCCACAAGCCTTGGCTGGATACCTTTTGATGGGGAGCGTGCAAGAGCCGCATACGCTGGTCGAAGATATCGAAATGCTACCTGCCGGCTCGAGCCTGACCTGGCGGGATGGTTCGAGCCGCAAGAATCGGTACTGGTCGATCGACTTCTCGGCAAGTCAATCAACCAAGCAAGTGGGGCAAGAAACAGCAAATCGAAGCTCATCGCCGGTTGAGCTGGTCCGTGAAGCGCTGAAAGAAACGATCTCGCGCCATTTCGTAAGCGATGTACCTGTAGGCATTTTCCTAAGCGGTGGAATTGATTCGACTGCGCTAGTCTCGCTTGCAAAGCAGCAAGGATTTAAGCAGATCAAAACCTTCTCGATCGGCTTCAATGAGGCTAAGTTCAACGAAGGCGATTTAGCGAAACGGACGGCGGATCATTTTGGAACTGAGCATCACCAATGGTGCATGACACCTGAAGATGGTCAGAAATTATTCGATAGTTATCTAGGGTCAATGGATCAGCCGAGCAACGATGGATTCAATTCCTACTGTGTCTCTAAATTTGCTCACGAGGAGGGAATGAAAGTTGTCCTCTCAGGACTGGGCGGCGACGAACTTTTTGGCAGCTACCCCTCGTTTTCACGTATCCCGAAAATGTTGGACTTGCATCGTAAGCTAAGGATGTTCGGGCCGCTGCGAAGCGGCGTTGCATTGGCCTTGCGAACAATTAGGCCGACAGCCCCTCAAGTGCGTCTCGCAGAGTTTGTAAACTCTGCGGGCGATACGAACGCGGCCTATCAAGCAACGCGTGGTAGCTTTGGTCTTGCTGATACGGCTAAACTTGTGGCGCACTTTACGGGCATTAGTTCACGATCTGTTGGTGAAGGAATCGTCGAGTCTCTTCCGGACTGGAACGCTCGCGACCAGGTAAGCTACCTCGAGCTGACACGCTACATGCGGAATCAGTTGTTGCGAGATAGCGATGTCATGAGTATGGCTTGGGGGCTCGAGTTGAGAGTGCCTTTTGTCGATCGTAGATTGGTTGAGTGCTTAACGAAGATACCGCAATCGATCCGATTAGCGTCGGGTAAAAAATTGCTGGTGGAAGCGGTTGGCGATATTCCAAACTGGATCCTCGAACAGCCGAAACGCGGCTTTCAATTTCCATTTCAAGAATGGTTGGCCGGCAATGCCGCTTGGTCGAGTCAGTTTAATAAAACGCTCGACCGCTGCCCTGTTCAGCCGAAGGCCTGGTATCAGCAGTGGATGCTGGTGGTACTTGAAAAAGCCATCGCTAACTGCAACTGAAGCACAACGACATGCGGATCATTCAAACTATCGCCGGTACACAACTTGATCATGGTGGAACATCGCGAAGCGTACCTGCACTTTGCGATGCGTTGGTCGACATAGGTGTGGACAATCATTTAGTGACCGCTCGACCATTCGATGTGTCGATTGAATGCAACTATCCAAAAGATGGACAGCGAGTTCATGTCGCGGTCGAATCAAAAATGGTTCGCCAATGGGGAGTCGGTGGTCAGTTTTGTCGGGCTTTGTCGAGCTTGGCTAGCGGGCGGAACTCCGTTGCAGTTCACGATCATGCGGTTTGGCTTGCAAGTAATCATGCGGTCGCCAAGTTTTGTAAAAGGCATAAAACAGCACGCGTCGTTAGCCCCAGAGGCATGTTGGGTCAGTGGGCGATGGGAAATGGAAAGTGGAAAAAGCGGCTAGCCTGGCATCTTTACCAGCGGGCTGACTTGGCGTCGGCCACCGCCTTTCATGCGACGAGCGAACAGGAAGCGGACGAGATTCGATCGCTTGGTTTTTTGCAACCGATTGCAGTGATTCCCAATGGCATCGATATTCCAAGCTCGCTGCCACAAAAACGCACAAAGGGTGTCCGGCAAGCTCTGTTCTTGTCTCGCATTCATCCTAAAAAAGGACTTGCCAATCTAGTGCGTGCGTGGAAGGCTGCGCAAGTCGCCGATGATTGGCGATTAGTGATCGCTGGGCCAGATGAAAATGGTCACCAAAAAGAGATCGTGAGTCTCGTGAGGGAGCTGGGGCTTGAGGAAAACATTTCTTTTATTGGTCCAGTTAATGACTCGGACAAGTGGCAGTGGTACGTCGACTCAGATATTTTCATGCTGCCATCTTTTAACGAGAACTTTGGAATAGTTATCGCGGAAGCAATGGCGTCAGGAGTGCCGGTTCTCACGAGCACAGGTACGCCTTGGAAGATTTTGCACGATTCAGCCATGGGATGGTGGGTCGACCCCAACGCCGAGGCGATTGCAGTAGCATTGCGCGATGCGACGACGAGATCCCAGTCCTCTTTAGCGGAGATGGGTTTCAGGGCGAGCGAGTACGTTCGACGTGTTTATACCTGGAAAGAAACCGCCACTCGGTTGAGCGAATTCTACATGCAGTTGCTTCAACCGTCTCAAGAAAGATAATGCACGTGGACGAAATGGGGGAGTACGAATATTCTTCTGGCGAACCTGACCACCTTGCGACCTACCTTTGGACGCCTTTGGTTAGCG
>JANNNN010000338.1:0-3612 GCA_031398555.1 Planctomycetia bacterium
CTGATCTTCCTTGCGCTCGTCGATGGCAAGCCTCGCGAGTTGACGATCAAGGAAATGTTGCAAGAGTTCGTGCGTCATCGTGTGACAGTCATCCGTCGCCGCACACAGTTCTTGCTCAGTCGAGCTCGCAAGCGTAAGCACACCGTCGAAGGCTTGATGCTCGCTCAAGCGGACATTGACCAGATCATCCAAATCATTCGTTCCAGCCGAACTCAGCCAGAGGCTAAAGAGCGACTGATGGGCGTCGAAGTTCCTGCATCGATGATGGAACGAGCGTTGGGCGAACGCGGCTACAAGGAATTCCAAAGCGATCGCGGTATCTCGGATACCTATTCGTTGACCAGCGTTCAGACCGACGCGATCTTAGCCTTGCGACTTGGGCAACTTGTAAACCTCGAACAAGACAAACTCGCCGAAGAACACAACAGCTTGCTGGACGAGATTGCGGGTTACATCGAGATCCTGGGTGACACTCGAAACATCTATCGCATCATCCGCGAAGATATGGAAGAAATTGCCAAGCGCTTTGGTGACGCCCGGCGGACCGAGATCAGCCACGAGGAACTCGGCAACTACAACATGGAAGACTTGATTACCGAAGAGACGATGGTCGTAACCATCAGTCACAACGGCTACATCAAACGCATTTCATCAACCGCTTATAAAGCTCAGCGCCGTGGCGGCAAAGGTATCGCCGGTGCCAAAGCTGAAGAAGAAGATCCAATCGCTCACCTGTTCGTTGCCAGCACGCACGCCTATCTGCTGTTCTTCACGACGCAAGGCAAAGTCTACTGGCAGAAGGTTTACGACATTCCGCAAATGAGTCGCGAAAGTCGAGGTCGCGCGGTGGTGAACTTGCTGAATCTCGCACCCGATGAACGCATTGCTGAGTGCGTGGCCGTTCGCGATTTCAACTTGCCCGGGCATTTCTTGGTAATGGCCACACGCCAAGGTTTAGTCAAGAAGACGCCGCTCGATGCTTACAGTCGACCGAAGAAAGGTGGCATCATCGCGATCAAGCTGCGTGAAGATGATGAGCTTGTTGACGTAGTAGTCATCAAACCTAACGACCAGTTGCTGATGTCGACCGCAGCTGGCAAGGCAATTCGTTTTGCCGAGTCCGATGCGCGTTCGATGGGCCGCAATACGTCTGGCGTAAAAGGCATTCGACTTCGCAAAGGTGATGCAGTGGTCGGTATGGTCGTGGCCGATCCTGAAGCGACTTTGCTGACCGTGTGCGAGCTAGGTTACGGAAAGCGAACGTGGTTCGGTCCCGGCGAGACGCTCGCGCCGATCGAAGAGGTTGCTGGTGATGATATCGACGGCGTAGCTGATGTTGCAGACGCCGCCGAGCCAGTCGATGCGACTGAACCTGCCGATGTCGCCGATACAGCCGATGCGGATGCTGAATCGAATGAAGACCTCACGTCGAGCAACAAGTACCGTACCCAGCGGCGTGGTGGCGGCGGCTTGATCGATATCAAGACCAGCAAACGCAACGGTCCTGTGGTGGCGATCGTTAGAGTTACTGACGAAGATGAGCTGCTGTTGATGACTGCTCGCGGCAAGATTCAACGTATCGCCGCTAAGGGAATCAACATCATCGGCCGCAATACTCAAGGCGTCCGCGTCATGTCGCTCGACGAAGGTGACAAACTGATCGCAATCGTCCAAGTGCCCGTTGAAGACAACATCGACGAAGAAGTCGAAGCCGTTGCCCGCATGGCCCCGCCAGCAGAACTACCACCAGAGACCGAAGCTGCCGCAGACGAAACTGCGACTACTGATGAAGAGGAGTGAAATCGTATCGTACGAAACACATCTCTCGAGTAGGCTGGCGCGTTACCGTGAAGGCTTAAGAACTGGAGTGTTACATGTCTGAAACCGTTGAAGCGAGACTCACCAGAGTCGAACGAGAATTAGCAATCCTTAAATCCAAAGCATCTCGCGACAAATCTAATTGGATTGTGGAAATCACCGGCTCCTTTAAGCACGATCCGGATTTCGACGAGATCGTTCGGTTTGGCAAAGAAATGCGAGACGCGGAATTGCCAATCAAATGACGTTGCTAACTCGAAATGCTGTCGATTTTGAGTGGATACCGAATCTGCTTTTCGCTGACTGGACGCTTCCTTCGTCGCGGCAATGAGTAGACTCTATGTAGAGCGAGCTTCAGTTCGTCAGGGGAAACGCGAGGCATTTAAGTGGCCTCGTCCACGCCTTTAAATATGGGATGAATTGTCATGCACGGTTCGGGTTTATGGAGTAGGCTTGAGTTGTCGTGGATACTGTGTGCAATAGTTGCTTTGCACTGCGATCCGGTTCCTGTGCTTGCCGAAACACCGACGATCGGGACTCGCCAAGCGGGTGAAGACTGGCCTGCGTTTCTGGGTCCGCGGGGCGATGGGACTTCGGCGGAAAAGGGCGTCGATCCAGAAATTTGGAAACCTCATCCACCCATCAAGTGGACAATGAAGCTTGGCGTCAGCTACGGTGGGCCGACTATCGTAAAGGGACGCCTACTGCAGTTTGATCGCTTCGGCGATGACGAACGTTTGACTTGTTTCAATGCCGAAACAGCTGAGGAACTGTGGCGAGCTGAAACGAAGATGGATTACGAGGATATGCTCGGCTACAACAACGGACCACGTTGCAGCCCGGTCGTTGATGGTGACTATATCTACACCTTCGGCGTCAGCGGTCTGTTAACCTGCTGGCAATTGGAGGATGGCAAGCAGATCTGGCGCAAGGACACGATGAAGGACTATGGCGTCGTGCAAAACTTCTTTGGTGTGGCAAGCGCACCGTATGTACACAAAAATCTACTACTAGTGATGATTGGTGGTAGTCCGCCGTCTTCACAACTGGTACCCGCACGGGACTTGGATCGAGTCAAACCGAATGGAAGCGCAGTAGTTGCATTCGATAAGCTCACCGGTAAAGAGATCTATCGAGTTGGCAACGACTTGTCTAGCTATGCATCGCTGACGGTCCGCGAGATCAACGGCAAAGCGACTGGCTTGGCGTTCCTGCGTAATGGTCTAATGGCTTGGGACCCCGAATCGGGCAAAGAGATTTTTGAGTTCCCATGGCGTGCGAGTCTAAGAGACAGCGTTAATGCGGCGCTTCCCATAACGCAAGGCAACCAAATTCTGATTTCGGAAGCGTATGAGATTGGCAGCGCGTTACTTTCCGTCACAGGCGGTAAGCCCAAGCCTATATGGCAAGACTCTGGGGCATCGCTCCGCAAGCATGCGTTTCGAGCGCATTGGTCAACACCAGTCTGGGTGGGAGGCCACCTGTACGGTTGCAGCGGCCGAAATCAACCAGACGCAGATTTTCGTTGCATTCGTATGAGTGACGGTAAAGTTCAATGGACCGAGCGTCGTCACGAACGTTCCAGTGTGTTACTGGTCGATGGATACTTAATCGTACTTGGCGAATACGGTCGTCTGGAACTGGTCAAAGTTAACCCACAGAAGTTTGATGTTGTGGCCAAAGCCAACTTGAATCAGATCAGCGATCCGACCGACAAGCAAGCCTTGCTCGAGTATCCCTGCTGGGCAGCGCCAGTGTTGTCCCACGGCTTGCTCTATATCCGTGGCATCGACC
>JANNNN010000413.1:0-5565 GCA_031398555.1 Planctomycetia bacterium
GGCCGGTGAAGGGCACTACGACTTTGTTAGTCGCTTTTTCGCGCCGCGGTTCGGCATTCCTGAAGATCCCGTCACGGGTTCCGCTCACTGTTGCCTTGCACCCTACTGGAGTGTTCGCAGCGGTCGCACGCGAATGCTCGGATTTCAGGCATCCCAGCGAGGTGGCGAAGTTCGTATCGAAGTAGTTGCCCAGAACCGAGTACTCATCAGCGGCAAGGCGATAACCGTCACCACCGGCCAAGTCGCTTTAGCTTGACCCTTTGCCCCGCCAAAAAAGAGTGCTGCACGAGACGCCTGATGGATTTATCGGGGGGAGATTACATTTTTGTTCACACGGATGACAGGCTGGTCCGACTGACGAAACTCGTAAAATCTTGCTAAGAATCAATTGGCGAATGTTGCTGATTGGCGTACCATAGAGGCTTCTAGGGTTCTTGTCTCGACTTTCGAGTAATCCCGCAGGATCTATTTTGGCCGCAGCTACCCAGCCAACTCAAAACTCAGGACGTCGCGACTTAGGCCAGTCTGAAGCGCTTAAGAAACTGACCGGTAAGACCATCATCCTGTTGGCACGTTTCTTCAGCGGCTACACGGTACGGTGGATCGATTGCCAACCGGATACATGCCAGCGCGTGTACTTCGCTAATCACACCAGTCACCTGGATGCCGTTGTACTGTGGTCCGCCCTGCCGACTGAGATACGCAATTTAACTCGGCCCGTTGCGGCAAAAGACTATTGGGGACAAACGCGTTGGCGCCGATTCCTCGCCAGCTCATTCAACGCGATGCTCATCGACCGCAAAGAAATCAAAGTCCATCAAAGTCCCGTCGAAATGATGCTGCGCGAGATGGGCGATACGCACTCGCTAATTGTTTTCCCCGAAGGCAGCCGCGCCGAAGATGGCAACATGGGTGAATTCAAAAGCGGGCTGTTTCACATCGCGAAAAAACGCCCCGATCTCGAACTGGTTCCGGTCTACATGGACAATTTGAATCGCATCCTCCCACGCGGTGAATACATGCCAGTCCCGCTTTTAAGCAGCATCAGTATCGGTGCACCGATTTGGTTGGAATCAGGCGAGCCCAAAGCTTTGTTTCTAAATCGAGCGAGGGAAGCAGTGCGTGCTCTCAAAAGCTGGAGCAACGATTCGCGCGAGGGCTAAAGTAGCCTTGAGCGTCGAACAATTGCCCCCCATTGTCAAGGCACTTCTCGCTGATCGCCAAGGTCTTTTCGGTTCATCCGGAACTGGCGTACTTCGTGTAGGGTATGAATTCGTTTAACCGGTAGCCAGCGGCGTCGAGAACCTGTCACTTATGCTAACCCTGTTTCGCTTCGCAATACAGCGATTCATATAGCGTCAGCATAAGTGTCGGTTGCTTACGTCGCCGCTGGCTACCGGTTAAACGATTTGCTGCACTGTCATGCGTGCGTCCAACGACAGCGATGCTGTTAGGCGAAGTACTCGAAATCCGGAATAGCCGTCCTTTCACGTTGAAACTCGAGAATCGACCGTATTCCCATACTCGTACTGGTAGATTAAACGATTGGGACAATTGTTCGACACTCAACCGCGAGATCAAGTTTGGACTCGCCGCTAGAGTGCACTTGCTGATTCGCAAAGGTTGGTTGGCTCTGCAGAATTTTCTGCTCCATCGGATTCTGCCAATTCAGCGGCAGGTACTGCTCGACGACGGCGTCGTTTGACTTTGGTAGCCGACCACTCTTTTGTGATTGCTTCGAAAACTTCTGGTGTTTCGTAACGAACGATATTTCGGCCCTCCGGAATAGGTCCGATTAATCCGCGGAAGACAGGCATGCCCCGCAGCTCGAGATCGGTGCTGCTATCTTCGATGCCGATCTGTGTGTGCATCTGCAACAACGAATCTGGATTCGGGAAGTCGGTGATGCGCAAGGTACCGTCGGTTGCGCGATTCACGATGCGAAATACGTCTTTTTTTGACATGAGCAAAAGAGCCTCCACGAATTTTCCAGGATAGGCGAGTGCGATGTTGCAGGTGGTCACGCGGTGCTCGGGGGCGGGTGGGGATTTTGGAGTTCCGCACCCAGGCTCGAGCTCTATACCCCATAGAACTCGCACGAAGCCACGACAAATAATGCAACAAGTCGTTTTATCGACAGGGAACGGGTCCGAATTGCCTGAATCGCTTTGCGCTGGATTCTGCGGAACAACAACCAAAATCAAAAGGTCGAGCATGTCATGCATAAGTACTACAGACAACACCAGCATCCTGCGTCAAACCTGCGCAGTTGCAACGTAGTGCGGCACCAAGCCATAATGAGCGAACCTCAGCACACCCTTTGAAAGTATTCACAATGCATCTGACTTACCGCTACGTCGTTCTAAGTATCCTGTCTCTCGTTTTTTTTATGACGAATTCAAAGGCGGGAGAACCCCGAGTCGAGACGTTGTCGTTTGGCAAACTGCCGAATGGAGAAGAGGTTAAGCAGTTTAACCTCTACAACAGTAACGGCATGCAAGCGACAATCGTTGAATACGGCGCCACTGTAACCAAGTTACTAGTGTCTGACCGCAACGGAAGATTTGCTAATGTCGTACTTGGAAGTGATTCGTTGGATGAATACACGAAAGGGTTTCCGGCGGCATCCGTCATCGGACGTTATGCAAATCGAATTCGCGGCGCTCAATTCACGCTCGACAACCAGACTTATGCAGTGACCAAGAACTCTGGTGAGAATCATATCCACGGAGGGCGAGCAAATTTTGCCAAGGTCCGCTGGAGTGGAGCCGCCAAATCCGTTGCGGACAGCGCCGCCGTAAGACTGACTTACCGCAGCCAAGATGGCGAAGAGGGATTTCCAGGCCAACTCGATGTTGCGGTCACATATCGACTGACAAATGCTAACGAACTGTCCATTCAATACGAAGCGACTACCAGCCAGCCAACCGTCGTGAACTTGACGAACCATGCGTATTTTAACTTCGGTCCTTCGTACGAAGATGTACTGAATCATGAATTGCAAATTGTAGCGGAAACCTACACGCTCTCTGATAAATCGCTCATTCCAGCGGGGGAGATCGCATCGGTCATTGGAACTCCGCTGGACTTCCGGGAATCGCATCGTCTCGGTGAGCGAATTCAGCAATTGTATGAATCGTCCGGCGGCTACGACAACAACTACATCGTTACTGGCAAGTTCGGTGAACTTCGTCAAGCTGCTCGTGTGGTAGACCCCAAGTCAGGCCGCATCATGGAGTGCCTTACGACTGAACCCGGAGTGCAACTGTATACTGCCAACGGCTTCAATGGAAATCCGTTCCCGAAGCATGGTGGTTTCTGTCTGGAAACACAGCATTTTCCAGATTCCCCCAACCGACCTGAATTTCCGACAACAGTGATTCGACCTGGAACTCCATTCGAGTCAACGACTGTGTTTCGGTTCAGCGCAAAGTAGCATTTCTCGTTTGAATGCGACTCGCTTGACCTCACGACACCAATCGGTTGCGAGCGAGCCATGGACGTCTGCAGGTACAGTTAGGCCCAACAGACTGTGGAGAATTGTTGGGGGGATTCTCGTTCTCCCGTGCCATGTTTTTGTGGTCAAAACGAAACTAGCCAGTGGAGCGTCAAGATTAGATTACGTTGGTTTAGTCTTATCAGCCGGAAGGCGTTAGCCGACGGCTTTCAAGCCAGCATTAGCCCCGACTTTCTTCGAGAATGCGTTGCGTTGCGACGTGGTTGCCACGGTTGCCACTTATCTTTGGAGGCTGCGGCACTTTGGGGCCGCGAATGTTTTTGCGCATTGCTTTTAAGTTGACATGTTTGGCTAGCCGCATTAAATACTGAGCAAATTGCTTGGTCGTTAGATTGGCATACTTGGATTCAAACTCTTCGTTGGTTACAGCGATCACCAGCCCTTGCCAAGCACCATGCACATCCAACGCGAGATAGTAAGTCGAGACCTCGTCGGCCAGTTCGGGCTTTTTATGAGTCGCTGCGATAGCCACCTTGATTAAGTTTAAGATGTTATACATCAACAGGCTTACGCCGAAGCTAAACAGAGCCGCTTTGGGATAGCCTAGTGTTTCGATCTCGCTATTGAGGACACTCTCGACATGCTGAAACGCATTTTCAATTTTCCACCGCGTGCGATATGCTTTGAGTATTCGCGCCGCTGAGATTCGTTTTGGCAGGTTGGTCAACAGATGGATCTCGCTTTCGCCGTTGCGTGTTGGTACATCTAGCTTGATCGTTATCCGTCGTAAAGTAAGCGTTTGCCCTTGGTAGCTAATTGAAATTGCTTGCTCGTAGATGGTTCCACCCACACCTGGGCCAACTTTCTTCTGCTTGCCTACGGCATCCCATTTGGGGACGAAGCCCAATGAGTGCCGGAAGATGAAAAAGGCTTGCTTGTCCAAAGCGATGGAAGTCAGCATGCCATGGGTGCCAAAGTTTCGGTCGCCAATCCACAATTGACCAGGTTCGATGACTTCAAGCAATTCGGGAAATAGCTTGCATTCACTAGTGTGTCCGTCGGTACATGGAATGAAATCCAAAATCATGCGATGATCCGGATCCAAGACAACCAGTGACCTTCCTGGTAATGCTGCAGCACCCAGCCTTCGCAACTCTTGTATGCGGTGTTCGGTTCCGGCCAGCAGACTTCCGTCGACGATCCTTGTCTCATATCCCTTTATAACGGGCTCAGCCAATCCGTCCGTCATCCAGCGGACAGCAGAGACAAGCTCACGAGAAGTGTCGCGAACTATCGCGCGACTAACGGTAGTTTCAATGCCCTGTAACTTGTCATAGATGGCGGTAACCGACACATTAATGTCGTTAGCGCGATGCAAATACGCTGCGTTGACACTCGGTTTGATCTTCAACGATACTAAAGACATCAAATCAATGACGGTTGAGAACAAAAGGTCGCCGCACTTCTGTTTAACACAGGTACGCTTGAACAGCTCGTCCATCTTCTGTGCATTTAAGATATGATTAAGCGATGCACGTGCCATCACTGCTGAAGGAGCTTCCTTAGCAAACCGCTCGAGTACTTCTTCAAACGCCATCGCATTTACTCCGTAAAGATTACACAACTTGAGGCCTCATACAATCTTACGGTGATAGTGACTAAAAAGGCAAAAAGCGGTAAATTGCTAGCTTGAAAGCCGTCGGCATATAACTCCGCCAATGTAGCTGGCCATTTAGTTTCTCGCACCAACAGGACTTCTTCAGCACATCGAGTTAGGTCAGTCTTGTTCTCATCGGAAAGCTTAGGAATAGGGAATGTATTCCAACCTAAGGTGTTAGAATAAGAGTAATCTTTCCTTAGTCTACCGCAAATTGTTGCAATCCAGACGAGATGGATTCGCGAAACTAAGATCGATAACATCCACAACGCTGCTTTCGTTCCGTAACATGCCTTGTTGGTCGGAATCACATCGCCAGCGACGATGCCTGCGGGAAAGAACTCTCTATTTACGGAGCTTATTAATGGCACAAAAATCTTGCAGGGATTCTCTCCCTTAAACTCCCTGAACTGGTGAGGCCTAGAGGCCAGCTTTCTCACAGATGCATCTT
>JANNNN010000456.1:0-2711 GCA_031398555.1 Planctomycetia bacterium
ATGATCTGGACAGTTTGCCGAATATCGATTCTCCGGTTGTGGAATAACAAGCACGAACTGGCGTTAGCCTTCGTAGTGCCAATGCTATTCTTCAGCATTTTTGCACTCGTTTTCAGTCGAGGAGTTGGGGAAAGTATTTCGCAAGTTCGCGTAGCATTTGTTGATGACGACCATTCACAGGAATCCATTGCCGTCATTCGCGATGCCTGCACGCACCCTGAGATCAAGTTGGTCACCGGCGTTGGCCGGACTTCAGTCGACTGGCCGATTGAGAAGCTTTCGCGACTATTAATTAGCCGCTGTAAAGTGGAAGTCGTTGTCCATATCCCTCATGGCTTTACATCCCAAGACCGCGACTCGCCAACTCTATCCATCCATCTCTTTAACGAAGGCGTGAACCCCATTGGCCATCGCCTGGTACAGGCCAGCCTGGCTGAATCGATTGCCATGCAGTTGTCGACGATGAGTCTAGCGGCAGCCAAGCCAACTAATTCGGAAGTGGTCTTCGCTTCAGCGTCGGAAAACTCAGCATTCAATTCAAAAACAAATTCTAAGGCCGACACGAGGAACGCAGGTCTCGACGAGCCTTCCGTTTTCAAATCGGTCAACGCATTTGCGAGTAACAAGCATCAACCGAAAGTCGCGATGGTTGCGGCTGGGATTGCAGTCATGTTCCTACTGTTTTCGGCCAACGGTGCTGGAGCAAGTTTGCTGGAAGAGCGTGAGGCTGGAACGCTCGGACGATTGCTAAGCAGTCGATTGACCTTGAACCAATTACTGATCGGAAAGTGGCTATACATCACCGGGCTTGGGTGCACTCAGTTGTTAGCGATGTTTGCCTGGGGGCAACTTGTTTTCGAAGTCGATTTGATAGGACACTTTGCAGGCTTTGCGGCAATGACGTTTGCCACTTCGGCGGCTTGCGCGAGCTTTGCGTTGTTTCTTGCTTCCCTATGTAAAAGCCGTCAACAATTGCACGGAGTATCTGTCGTTTTAGTGCTCACGATGTCAGCGGTAGGAGGCAGCATGGTGCCGCGATACATAATGAGCGATGCGATGAAGCAACTCGGTAAATTCACTTTCAACGGCTGGGCACTGGATGGATTTCAGAAGGTGTTTTGGTATGACCTGCCGCTCAGTGAGATTCGACTCGAAGTTTTCATTTTGCTTGCAATTACGTTATTGCTGGGGATGGTTGCAAGCCTCATGGCGCAGCGTTGGGGTGCAGCTTGATTCCGCGATCTCGCTTACTATCCAGCCAATCGTTGCACAATTTTCGGCGTGCGACTTATCTCATTCTTACCGCTAGTTTGATTCTTCACACTGCCTGCAAAGCGCCACAAGTTCCCCGCCGTAACGCGACTGAAAACCGACCGGTACCAACCCAAAAGATTGCCGCAGTAAGTCAAGCGATCAGTCAGTCACCCGACGTAGAACTGTCGGAACCCGAAGGTCAGCCTTCTGTCAGTCTATTATCGGCAAGGTCACCGGAGCCATTGACTCAATCCGCTCCATCAGCGGTAGTTGGCCCCACTCAAGCCCCTCCTGCGTTTCCAATCCTTCCTACACTCGCGATGACTGAATTGACATCGGCAGTCGCTACAACGGAAGCTGCTGATCGATCCTCGCTTGTTACCCCAACTGCGGTAAAGTTAGTGATTCATGGTGTTCGTCCCGGGCGAGGCGCGGTAAAGGTTGCGATTTATACAACTGCAGGCACTTTTCCTAACCCGGAATCTGCCAGCCAAACGTTTGAACTAGCTGCCACGAATTCAACCATCGAGACGAGCCTGCCAAGTCTTCGTCGATTTGCGGTAGGCATCTACCAAGACATCGACTCGGACGGCAATCTTAACCGCAATCGCTACGGTATTCCAACCGAACCGTTTGGGTTCTCCAACAACGCGTTGGGACAACGCGGCCCGCCGTCGTTCGATCAAGCCGCCGTCGAACAACCCGCGCAAACTGCTGCCCGTGATGAAGCCCCCTTCGTCGTATCGATCAAACTCCCTTAATTCAAACAGCGACAGTTATGGCTCTGAAATTAAAGGCGTTCAACGCAGTGGAATCCAATGTATTAGAATCCCACGTAATGAAACCCAAAACTGCTCCAGACCAGCGTGATTGGGTAGTGTTGCTTCATGGGCTTTTTGCAACTTGCCAAAGCATGCGAAAACTCGAGACACGGCTTGCGGATGTGGGTTACTTCGTACTGAATTGGGGCTATCCAACTTGGCTGCGCTCGACGGAGCAGAACGTGCAACGTTTGTTACCACAACTAGAAATACTCCAGAATGATCCATCGGTTCGTACGATCAATTTCGTAACGCACAGCATGGGTGGTATACTCGCCCGCAGCGCACTGCAACTAGGTAGCGAAACGAAAGTAAAGCGGCTCGTCATGCTTGCACCACCAAACCGCGGTTCGCACCTCACGCGCTTATCACTTGGTCCCTTCGCGTGGTGCCTTCCGGCGATCAGCGAATTGTCAGAATCACCTAACGGCCTACCCAATCGACTGGAAGTCGCCAGCCAGGAGGCGGGCAGTCAAGTTGAAATTGGAGTCATTGCCGCCTCACACGATTTCATCGTACCGGTTGCCAACACGCAGATCAGAAACCAAAGCGATCATTGCGTGCTGCGCTCCTCCCATTTCAAACTGCCCAATCACGACATGACAGTTTGGAATGTGCTCAGCTTTCTTAAGTGTG
>JANNNN010000691.1:0-3270 GCA_031398555.1 Planctomycetia bacterium
CACCAGCAGCGGTCTGGCCGGTTTGGATCGTGTGCGTTTGGTCATGCGATGTGTGACCCAGCGTTTGCCGTCGAGTGATGGGCCGCTACCAGGAACGAGTGCATGGACGTGTGGGTGATGTCCCAGTTTCTGGTTCCACGTCACGTATGCAGGACAGTAAGTGCAGCGGCTTGCATGCCGCACTGAATGAGCTCGACGAGCATTTCTTCTCCTGGATCATCCACAGCTGGAAAGTGCGAATCTCTTCGGGGCTGATATCTTCGGGTTGTTTGCCGAAGTATTTGGCAATTCGGTCGACGTGATAGGTGTAGGAGTCGATTGTCGTGATTGCCATGTTGCGAATAAGCATGTCTTCAGCCATGCGCTTCGTTGCAGCGTAGACGCGTTTGGTGTACGGGGTCATCGTGAGCTTCCCTAATCAATGATTGTCAAACGAGTTCAAAAAGTTTGAGCTCGAAAGTCCCGCATGATTGCCGTTTTAAAAAGCGCAAGTCGGATAGCCAGCATTATCGTTAGACTTTAAAAGTAAACTAAATGTAATGCTGAAGAGAAGTGAGCGAAGCTCGCAATGGAGAGGCTCTGTAAGACAGCTTCATGCCACTGAAGCCACAGCGAATACTCGCAAGATTACTGATAAGCGAAGCGGGTTAGTTCAACGGCAGCGATCAGCTGGTTCGAGAAGTTGGGATTTTAGTACGTGCGACTTGACCGAGAACTCGGTTGCGTCGCTTTGTTACGCTATTCTACTTTAGAGAGCTTCCAGCCAAGATGGCGGTATATCGCTTCCGAGGTCTTGACTGCCGCGGGGCTTCATGAACGGAGGCTTAAATGTTGGCTGACAATCATCACGCCAAAGTCTCTCCCTTAGCCAGCCTCACTCCCGCTCCAACCTCGATAGCTTAGCAACGCAACATCTAAGCCTTAATGTGTTCGTTGGTCATTTTCGAACTCCGGAAACGCGGACAACGAATCCGTCAAGTTGCTTAAGGTACGCGTCGGTGAGCCAGTTGTTGTGATCGGCATTTTCGATTGTAACGAATTGTTTGGGTTCGTTCGCCGACCGGAAAAGTTTTTCGCCAGACGAGAACGGAATCGTTCGATCCACGTTTCCATGACTTTGTAGCAACGGGCCGCGGTAGCGAACAATTTGCGCAGCCGAGTCAAGTTTGTTTCTCGGAACTAGCCAAGACAATTTCGGATAGTGAACGTCGGCAAGGTCGCGCAGCGACGAGAAAGTACTTTGCAGGATCAGTCCTCGCGGTGGTGAGTCGGCTGCCAATTGAACCACGATCGCACCACCAAGCGATTCGCCCATCAGAAGCATTTCCGTGTCTTTGATGGCCGCAAGTTCGCACAGTTTCGCCCGAGCGGCCTTCGCATCCTGAAGTGCCCCTTCAACCGTGGGTGTACCCTCGCTGCGTCCGTACCCACGATAGTCGAACATGAATACGGATACCTTCGCTTTGGTCTGCAAATATCGTAGCCACGGCGCTCGTGAGGCAACGTGCCCAGCGTTTCCATGGGCGACAAGCACAAAGGCACGTGGGTCGTTGGCGGGACAATACCATCCATGTAGTTTCGTCTCGTCTTCTGCGACAAAAAAGACATCCTGAAACTGCAAGTCCTTGGGTTGCCACTCACCGTGTGGGAACTTCGAAGGAAAGAAAAGCAAGAGCTCGTCGATTGATGGAGCCTTCGTTTCGCCGGCCGGCGCAGACTCTGTGTCCTGGCCGAAACAACGAAACGCCACAGCGACCGTGAGAACGGCAACGATGAGAGGAATGGTCGTGCGATGCATCATGAGACGTTCTTCGCTTTGGACCAACGAACGACGGCGGTAACGGGGCCGCCGCCAGAAAACTATGATTTCCAAACCCGCGTCATCGGCGGCTCCCGTTCACCGCATGGGGTACGCCAGATTTGTTTTGCCGAGGTCATCATATTCGGGCCAGCCCCAGCCGCCATTGAAGTCCTCGATGTCGAGTTGAACGTCGCCAAAGGTCTTGAGAGGTGTGAACATGCCATCCGATTTTGCATTCATAAGGACGGCCAAAATCATTTCGCCGATTGCAGCGGTGAATGGATCGTCAGCATCCTCGCTTTGCTCTTCGGTGTCCTCATCTAACGCAGGAACAACGAATTGTGTTCCATCAATCTTGATCACGGTAAAAGCTTCGCCTTCGAAACTCGATTCGATTGCCTCGATCCAGTGTCCAAAGTCGATGCATCGGTCTTCGTCGATCTTTATAGACCATTGCCCATCGCGTTCATGTTGGGGACGTTCATCTGCGTGAATGAAAATCCATCCAGATTGATCGCACGAATAGCCGATTTCCAGCGCAGACAGAGATGCCGGTTTGGCAGCGACAATCGATTTGACATTGGATTCGAGTTCGCGACGGAAAACTTTGGCGTCTTCGCGGAGGTCAATTGTTTGCATTAGGTGTGAGTCTCAGTTGATTGGCATAACTTATAATTCTCAGGCGCATGCGCCGGAGAATAAAGTTTCATTCTAGCCAAACTAGCGGGGGCGATGGGTTGAACAGTTTGTAGAATTCGGCAAATCGGTCGGGGCGTGAATCAGCGCGGCTGCGGAATGTCATGCCCTTAATCGACAATAGGCCATTTAAGGACGGCTCAGCGACTTTTAGAGCGTTGCAACAGGTCGCCGATGCAGACTGCTTATGCCGATTCCTGACTCCCGATTGCCGAATGCCATCCAAAAATTATACGGCGCTGAGTGGCCTCCGCTGCAAGTTGGCTGTTTCGGGTGTGAATGAGCGCCGTCGTCACTCTAGCAAAAGGTGAGTTCTGTCCGTCCGTCACGCGCCCCAGACTGCTCCGAGCCGAACTCAGATCCTTACGTTTCCTGTTAACTCCCCGGTATTGCCTTCAAAAGAGACTCAGAGAGTTCGATACTTTTGATCGGGGTCCGGAAGGAACCCTTTGGGTTGCGTTCGGTGTGCGGGCGAGACCCTCTTCGAAATAGAGAGTCGCGAAAACTCAAAAACCCAACGATTTGTTGGTAGAAACGAGAAACGCCTGGGAACTGCTTAACAGCTCCAGGCGTTAACTGGTTTGAGCAGAGGTTTCCGATGCGGAAACCGTCAGCTCCTCCGGCAGGACTCGAACCTGCGACCCGGCGATTAACAGTCGCCTGCTCTACCAACTGAGCTACAGAGGATCAAAAAAAGTGGAACCGGGCAGAAGGACTGACGAAACCAGAGTAGGCCCGCCGGAATATAAAGCATCTGTCGGTTCCAATAATGC
>JANNNN010000491.1:0-5517 GCA_031398555.1 Planctomycetia bacterium
GCCATTGCATTTTGGTACGAATCCTATTCGTTGGCAGTAATAACTTCCCTGACATTTCTTATCACGGTCTTCCTGGCTCTTTTAGCATGGCGATTTAGAGAACGCCTCGACGCCTACAACGCCATTCAGCTCTTGATTGGATTGGTATTTGTGATGACGATTATTGTCTTTGCCGGCATTGAATTCCTAGGTAATACGGAGACTCAGAAGCTTGCAAAATGGACACCTTGGTGTTGGTGTATCCTTTTCATGTTTCCAATTGTATGTCTGCAAATCTGGTGGACACGTCGATCCTTTAAACGCATGAATTCGGTCGCTCCATGACTTGGATTCTGCGGCCCTTGTACGTCTTGACCAACATGGCAACGGGCAACGGAATGCGGCAGTCTGCTGGAGGAGAGATCGTCGTCGATGCAGTCTCCAGCGGTGATGCTGTCGCGGAACTTGCGATTAAGCCGAGATGCAACCAATGCGATCAACCGGACCTCGTACCGAGCCAGGGTTCGGATTTTTGTGGACAGATCTGGTCTGTTATTCCGTCCGCATCGCGATCGGAGCCTTGGCAGAATTGGGGATCGGACGCCTCGGAGGGTCGAAATTGGAGAAGGTCTCTCGCCGTAAGGAAAAACGCCGGGCGTCGATCTCTCGTCGTTCGGCGTTAACTTTTCAGTGTTTTTTCCGCTGAAAAAACTAAGGCGCGAATTCTAGCTGGGGCACACTGCTCGTAGGGTTAACAGAAGCCGCTCAAAAACCACCCATACAGGGCATTTCCCGGATGATTTTGCGATGGCCGTGAGAAGCCGTCGTCAAACTGAACGGTCGCAACCACTGTGAACTGGACTTGAAGGTAGCAAAATGCTACCATTAAATTAGAGGAGAAAATCATGGGTCAACCAGTCAAACTTTCAGATCAACTTGTCGACGATGCTCGGGCTGTCGTGCCATTTTCGCAGCGCAGTATCGCGGGTCAGATCGAGTTTTGGGCGGGGCTTGGCAAATCGGTCGAACCGCTGCTTCGAGGCGATCGCGCAATTTCTTTGCAGATGGCCGGTGGGGATCGATCGCTTTCGCAACTCTTGTCGGAAGTCGATACAGCCAAAGGTCGAAAGCGGCTCGAAGCTACTTTGAACAGTCGCCCCTACCCGCATTACAAGCCAGTTCCCGAACATTCTGAACTCGTGCGCCGTATTGAAGAGGATGGAAGCGAGACCGTTGGTCGTTTCGTTGGACGTGAGTTCGAAGCGGTCGAGGTCAACCGTTGAGCCTACCGTTTGAGTTTCTCGACAAGCGTCCGATCGTGATTGCTTTGGCCGGTTCCAATGGGGCTGGCAAGTCGACTTTCTACGAGAGCTTTCTGGCTGACGCAGGCCTGCGGTTCGTCAATGCGGATGTTCTGTCGGCATCGTTGGAAGTGTCTGCGTACGAGGCAGCAGAACTGGCCGCGTCGATCCGTGCGGCCCTCGTGACACAACGGGAGAGTTTTGTATTCGAAACCGTTTTGTCTGATCCAGTCGGCGAGAAAGTCGACACCCTCGCCTCGTACTCTGGGCTCGGTTACACCGTCGTTCTCATCTTTATCCGTATCGATAACGCACAAGAATCGATCAAGCGAGTGGCCATGCGAGTGAGTCAAGGCGGGCACGACGTTCCAGACGATAAACTTTTAGCAAGATTTAAGCGAACTCAAGCGAACTTGAAGCGTGCGATCGAGCGACTCCCCTACGTCATCGTTTATAGCAACCACATCCTAAGTAAACCGTACCAGTTGGTAGAGTTGTGCGAGAACGGGCATAAGATCGATTATGGACAGGACGTATAGTGAGGCTTGCCCAACAGCCAGCGCGGGAGTTTGTAGAAGGAGTTTTTCATGGGACGAAGAGAACGCTACATCGCACTCACAGACGCTCAGCTTAAACAGCTAGACTAGTCACAGCTCTGCTGATAATTACTAGTGTTGGGACGCGACAACTCAACGACTGAGCTGACGAAACAAATCCGCCGCAGCAATCGAACTCAAGGAAGAATCAAAATGCTAGTCCTAAGTCGCGAAGTTGGTGATAAGTTGGTTATCGACGGCAACATCACTGCGGAAGTCGTCAAGATACAAGGCAATCGAGTCTCTCTCGACATTGTTGCCCCTTCTAATGTCAAAATCCTCCGTGGTGAGTTAATCGAACAGCAAGCCCAGTCGCAACTTGTGGAACTAGAGCTTTACATCGTCGCTTCAGCATGAGAAGTATTGTGTCGGTAGTCAGTTTCGCAGCCAGTCTCTTAGTCGCAGTGATTCTAGTCCAGCAAGCGGGACGTCGCTCGCAATTCGAAGTTGAGCAAATTGGTCAGTCCATTGATCCGCCGATGAACCCGACGATCAAGCCAACAATCCAATCATTTGCCGCTGTTACCATGATTCAAGATTCGGACAGCACGCTACTCGTAGGCGCTCGGCTTGCTGATAGCACGATTGAGATCTCACGCGGACTGATTCAACTTCTATTTGATGACGGTGTCGAAGTCACGCTCCAAGGGCCAGCACGCTACGAGCTCTTCACGCCAGGCCGAACTCAATTGCATGCTGGCTTGATGACGGCGACGGTCCCGCCCGGGGAATCATGTCTGGATCTAGATCCGATTCGACTCGATATTCTCCTGGTGATGTGACATCGACGCGAAGCGGTTTGTCGAGCGTTTGAGCGTATCCTTCTGGAAGCCAGCCGAGTGTTCGACTCCCTCTCCTTCCGCTATTTGGACGCTTTTAATTTCCGATAATCCCTCTCAGGAACTCTCGCATTTCGTTACGTTGTGGACCGACTGCGAAGTCAAGTGCTTCTACGGCATCGCCACCAGCAAAGATGAGCTTTTTCAATATCGAGAGTCGATTATTAAGCACAGCGACCTCAATGGCGTCCGTGGTATCCACGCCGATATCCATCAATCGATCAAATAATTCAGGCTTGTCGCATCGAATCGACTGACAGAGAAGAGACAACTCGCCATCAACCGAATCGATCTGGCCACCACGATTAAGAAAAGCCTGTATTTCCTGCCAGCTCTTTGAGGCCAGTACCTCCATTGCGATTATCGGTTCAGGTGGCTGCGAAAGGCTTGCAACAAACTGCGCAAAGGTAACGTTAAAGGGCTCAATTATTGGCAAGTCCGGATCTTCATATGAATACAGAAACATCGAAGCCTCATGGCTCCCAATAGCAACGCATATTTCCCGCTGACCAGAGTCACTCGCTACCGGTAGCAGAATCCACTGGCATTTACTGCGAAGATCGGAGGATTCATTGCAATCGTGGAACATTCGTCGCAATCCCTTGTAACCCTCAACCAATTTGTAAAAAACGAGAATGGCATAAGGAAGGCTTGGAAGGGATGAACTCAAAGCAGGGCTTGGAACCCCACCATTCACCGAAAGCAAAAAATGTCGATATGCAGCATCCAGCGTTCCGCCAATCTCGCCCTCGAAGTCCTTAAGGATATCTTCCGAGACTTTTTCACCTGCCAAATCGAATTTGAATTGTTGTAATAGCACCCAATGCGCCCTTGCCGATCTGAAAAACCATGTTTCTAGATTTGGATTGCGAACAATTCTAACAGATAGTCAGTCAATTGGCAGACTGGCACATGCATTCGTAACCAAGATTCACTGGACACAGCGTCATGACTTCTGCAGTACTTAACACTCATTCTTACCCACTCGGCTTGAGCCCAACGCTTCAGCGTCCAACGTTGGTGCTGAACCGTAACTGGCAGCCGATCAACGTGGCGACGGTGGCGCGCGCTTTGATCATGCTTTGGAACGATTCCGCAAAGATTGTCGACCCGATCGATTATCAGTTGTATGACTGGAGCGATTGGAGCCGAATGGTGCCGGATCGCGACGAGCCGTTCATCCAGTCGGTACGCCAGCGTATCCGTATTCCGGAGGTGATTGCATTGACCAAGTTCGATGCAATGCCGACGCAGAAGGTTACGTTCAGCCGCAGAAACGTATTCAAGCGTGACAAGATGTGTTGCCAATACTGTGGAAAGCAGCCTGGCAGCGAAGTACTCACGATTGACCACGTTGTCCCGCGTGCACAAGGTGGTTTGTCGACCTGGACGAACTGCGTATTGGCTTGCATCGATTGTAATTCGAGAAAGGCTGACCGTACTCCGGCTCAGGCGCATATGAAACTCAGAAAGGAGCCAGTGCGTCCAGCTTGGAAGCCGATCTACGCCGATCGAATGAATCGTGTGAAGAGCTGGTCCAAGTTCATTAGCGAAGCCTACTGGATTGTAGAGCTCGAAGACTAAACAACGCAGAAGCTCAGCTGGCTGGGCTTCTGCCATACAGGAATGTTCGCCTGGGAGCGGACTCGGCCTCCAAAGCCGATGGACAGTGTTCGAATCACTGCGTTCCTGCTGAAGCAAGTCATCACGCATTAGCGCCATAAATGTAGAGCATTTACCAATCGCATCAGCTTTTTCCTAATCCAGGTCGCACCGGTTTGGGTAACGTTCGGTTGACCGGAGCGAGTTGAAGCCCTTTGTGTCGATGCACGTCAACGGCGCCTCACGAACCAAGTTATCTGTTATCGGCTCCTCGAGTTGCTTATAGGGTATTGTCTTCAAAGCTGCCAACGGACTGCTTTCAATTCACTACGACGCTTTGCGGTGGTCTTGATGCAGGCAACCTCAAGGTCGTTGAATTTTTCGGAAGGCTTCAATCGCCATGAAAACTACATTCTTGTGCAAATTGTAGCCACTCGCAGAATGGCCCGATAAATGCACTAATGGCGTGGACGAGAAGGGTTCTGACCGTCGAGTTTCCGTAGACTCGAACAAGTCGGAAGATTAAATGCAAGGACTTGCTAGTCTAACGTTAGGGAAAAAAATGAGCACTGAGATACTAATCTTGATTATTGTGTTGATTGTCTTGTTCGGCGGCGGCGGTGGATATTTCTGGAGCCGTGGACGACGCTAGGGAGCGCGCCCTGAACAATTAAATTTTCGATCAAATTCTCGAGGCTGTTGCTTCGCGAGCGTGGATGCAACTACTCGCGCAAACCGCGATGCAACCAAATAAACTTGCTCGGCATCAAGCGAGAGATGGATGTTACGGAAATTCCCGTCTAATCCTGCGTTGTGCAGGCAAGTTCTGGTTTCGCATGGAGTTAACTTGCCTAAAGCAGAAGCAATCGGTAGAGTGATGATTCTTCGGAAGATTAAGTGAAGCGTCGCCAGGCTCCATCGAGCCGGGTGTTCCGTCAGTGAATAAGCCGATGCGGTCGAATGCCTTAGCGGCGCGACCGCATCGGCTTTTTTCGTTCGAGGGAAAATTTTTCCGCAACGACGGATGGCAGAAGCGCTAGACGTGCAGCCCAAGAACAGAAGTGCGAAATGCCAGAAACCAGACCTGAAGATGCCTTGCTTTTCCGACCGGAATGGAGCCGTGCCACCCTCGCCAGCATTGGCGATGCGGTGATTACCACGGACACCGAAGGGCGGGTCACGTTTCTTAACCCGGTCGCT
>JANNNN010000519.1:0-7407 GCA_031398555.1 Planctomycetia bacterium
TGCGAAAATTAATTCGTAGCTGGGAACGCTTTGTCGCGAGCATTCGTTTCAATTTCCTTATGAAAGCAGTTTGGACGGGACAAATGGTCCCATCCTACGGTGATTTATTTCGTTCTGATGCTGGGCGTGAGTATACTGAACCACTACCTGCATTGAGCTTGGCCTCAAGTTCGGCAAGGCTGTAAATTTGAAGCGAGACCTACTTTTCAAAAATCCTTTCGGATGTCTCGGAGGAGACTTATGCGACTGCTTGCCGCGCTGACGACTGCTGCTTGGCTTGCCACCGGATTTTCGGCACTGGCTCAATTATCGACTGACGATGCACGAAATCTCGGGCTGGAAGTGGCCTGGCAGAGTCAGGTTCAAATGCCTCGCGCCAAGGGACTTGCTTCGGCTCATCTTTGGGCGGAATCGACCGTCCCGCGTCAATTCGCATTGATTGAAGTGAACGGACGGACGGTTCGCGTTTCCGCTGACAAGCTGGACCGAAATGGAAAAGCGATCGGCATCGAGGCTGCAAAGCTGCAAGCTCAACAAGAGTCGCAATTTCGCAGTTTCGACAAAAATGGCGATGGCGAATTGGTGCCTACTGAAGTAACGGTTTTGGGCAAAGCGTTTACCGCTATCGATCGCGACCAGGATGGAAAAATTTCGTTCGCAGAGCATGCAAGGTTCATCGATTGGCATGCACTGATCGGTACGACCTTGGGTAAGAAGGATGCAGCCCAGATGCTCAAAGCCCGCGGCTTGGAAGCAGCGGCGCAATTATTGACTGTGCCAACTGGTTTTGAAGTCAAAGAAGTGAGCATTCCACGTATCAAATTGGCATTGGTCAGTCAGAACGGGTCCGTCGAGACACTAGATGCGGAAACTGGGAAGACGCTGTGGGCGAATACTTGTGGTGACACGATCGCGCCGACTTTCCCGGGTGCAGTCTCTAAGGCTGGTATTGTCATTCTGCAAGGCGATCGAATTTACGTTCTCGACTGGGAAACTGGCAAGCATGTTATGACCAAGCCTTTGCGGTATGCGTCAAGCAACGCGGTATCGGTGACGGATAACATGGCATTTGTCTCTGATTTCTCAGGCCGCGTTGAAGCCTATCCAATCGGCGAAAGCGAACTTAAGCAACGCTGGGGATACGTGATTCGGGGCCGAGCGATCGGCAACACCGTCAAGATGCATGACCGAGACCTATGCGGTATCGCGTCGGCGGATGGATTCTTCTATGTCTTCAGTGCGGCCACATCAGCGCCAGAAGTTTGGATGCGATATAGATCAACCACGCCAATTGCCAAATGTGTAGGCACTGGTAACAACGCGTTTTATGTCGGCAATGAAGCCGGACGGCTTACCAAAATTGTTATCGACGAACGACTCGGTAGGACTGCCTGGGAATATGTGGGCGGCCAATCGTTTACCACGCCGCCGCTGATTGTAGGTCCGCACGTGTTCGCGGCTACCGACGACGGCGCACTTAATTGCATTAACGATGATCAAGGCACCGAAGCGTGGATTGCCCGTTCGATGGCGATTCGCGAGCCATTAGGCGTGGCAGGAAACGTGGTCTACGCTCGCAGCCAGTCGGATGAAATTTATGGCTTTGATATTCCCAGCGGAAAAGTGGCGGGGCGAACCACCCCAACCAATCTTGGCCAAGCACTTTCGAATCAACTAACCGATCGCTTGTACATTGTCGGTAAGCAGGGCCAGGTTCAGTGCCTACGCCCCATTGGTAGCGAAGTTCCTAAACTAGTTATTCCAATTGTGATTGAACGTAAGCCAAGTACGGAAAGCCTTCCGACGACTCCTACCGAAAACGCGAATCCAACCGGAAATCCGTTTGAAGCTGGTCAACCGTCGGGTTCCGATCCGTTTTCAGCTCCCGATCCGTTCGGCGCCGCACCCGCCGACGGTGCTTCTGCCCCCGATCCGTTTGCACCTGGGAATTGAGTGTGGCACTGGCACGCGCATGTCCAGTCTCCTTGAAGGTTAATCGCTTGCACTCTACAAAACCAAGCCGAGTTGGCAGAAGAACAAGACTGAGTCGAATGCGCGTGCGTGGTTGTCATAACTGTTTGATAAGACCAACTCTGCACCGTCTGTGAAGGTACCTTTCTTCGAAATGGGCATCCGGAATGCCAACTGCAAGTTGGTAAAGTTTGAAACCCATGGGCCTGCCCGTGCCACACTGGGATGCAATGGATCAGCGGCGAGTTGACCAAGTCCAGTGCCGATCGCTTGTCATCTGGACAGTCTCATGCGCAAAGCCGAACCCAGCGACTATTTGCCGAATTTCTACAAGCGTAAGAGCCGCACACAACGACTGGCGGAATAGTTGCTGGTTGTAAGTTGTTTCACAAGCCGTATACATCTGCACCAACGTTTCGACTACCTCGGTTGAACTTGGGCGATAGAGATCACGGACAAAGATGCGGCCACCGGGTTTGCAAACGCGAACCGTCTCGGCGAGCACTGTGCGTGGTTCCGGCACGTGGTGTATCAAACTGTTCGAGATGACGCCATCGAACATCGCATCTTCGAAACGCAATTGCTTCGAATCGCCATGATGCAGTTGGATGCGAAGTTCCATCGACGCAACAGCCACATTGTAGCGCGCGAGGTCGAGCATATTCGTCGCTGCGTCGCTGGCCATGACTCGGCAAGTTGCATGTTGCTTGCACAACTCGATAGGAATCAAGGCCGTACCTGTTCCAAGATCTAGTAGATCGTTGCCCAAGTCCCCGCAAGCCAACAATTCTTCGACAAAGCGTCGATTGACTTCCGAGTGATCCATCTCGTTGTAGCTTTGAGCTTCATCAGGATCGTCCATCAATTCAGGTTCAAGTACACGCTCAAGCATATCAGGCTCATGGTTTGTGGGTGCTGAAGCCTAGGCTTACGGTAAACCCAGGCAGGATGACTAGGCTTACGGTAAATTCTACCCAGGCTACTTGGGAATGCTGCCGTCCAGGTAACGCCAGTTCTTGACGAACGAGATCAAATCGGCCATGGCTTGATGATCAATCTGTGCTTCAAGCCCTTCGGGCATCAGCGACACACCGGTAGCCTTCAATTCTTGCAAGTCGGACCGTTTCAACGTTTGTCGAACATTGTTTTGGCCACGTAGTACGATCGAATCGCTGGTCTCTTCGGAAATCATTCCTTCGATCACTTGATCATCAGCCGTGAGGGCAACGAAGCGAAAATAGTTGTTATCGATAGCGCGATTCGGATCGAGGATATTGGTGAGAATCTGCGTCGGTTGCTGTGTTCGCGAATCCGAAATATCGGGACCGACTTGGACTCCAACATTCGCCACTCTATGGCAACTGGCACAGTGCTTTGCAAAGACCTCTTTGCCTCGCAGGGCATCGGCGGTCATCGTTAGGCTGGATTGATAATTGGTCACAACTTTCGCGCGGTCGGAGTTGACGATACTCTCGAGAGCTGCGTTAAGTTGCGTTTGCGTACCACCTTTGGCGCGAGTCGTCAACTTCTTCAACTCGTTCGAACCAATTCGCTTAGGCGTGATTTTGCCAGCGACTATCTGATCCGCCAGAGCCGCAAGCCGTTCCGGCTTTTGACCAATCAGGTCAAGCAGTGTTTGTTGCAACTGCGGAGAACTGCTCGCTAACTCACCCAGCAAAAAATTATCGCAGGCAGCATCGGTCGTCAGCGCCCACGCTCGCATTGCAGCTTTCTTTAGCTGCATATCTGGCGACTGTGCAAACTGCGGCAACAGTTCAAGATCTGAGGCTCGCAGAGACTTTGGCAATACTGCGATGGCTCGAACGCGCACGTCAGACTCAGTGTTCGAATTAACAGCCAACGCTCGGATCCGATCCCATAATTCAGCGGACGTTAATTCGCTCTCTAGCGAAGGTAGCTTCGAGCGCCGATTTAAATACTCGGTCAGTACCGCCAACGCAGCTCGCTTCGGACTCGAGTGTTCGCTGGAAAGCATTCGAGTCAACTGTTGAAAAATTTCTTTCGCAAACTCAGTCCGTCCTTCTACAACGGCGGCCGCCAGTCGCCCAGCGGCAACAGTGTAAAGCTCATCCTTCGTAAAGAGATTAGGTTGGCTCTCGATACTGCGTAGCAGCAACCCCAACGTAACTTCCGGTCGACCTTTAAACGCGGAGGCTGTAGCTATTAACAACTCGCCGAAATTCGATTCACCGACCGATGCGCTGAGAGCGACCAGTGACTCGATCTTTGCAATGATTCTAGCCTCAGTATCAAGCGGCCGTTTAGTCGTCGTAGAACCTAAACATCGCATAATTTCTACGGTTTGAGAGAAATGTTCAGCTTCGGCCGCTATTTGAACCAATTTCTCGATCACCTTCACATCGGCCGAGAAAAAGTCTTTGACAATCCGTAACAAAAAGGTTTCGCAATATGCGTCATGTTGACTTTGTTCGAGTAAAAATTGTACGAATTCTGATGCGCGCGCATTGTTCTGGGGTGAGCCTTTGGCGAGAACAGAATAAAGCTGGAGCGCCATTGTCCGATTGGCTGAGTCTAACTTTTGATCGCGAACGATCACCGCCAGTTCATCAAGCTGATCTGTCGCATCGCGTTCTATCAACAAACGACGGGCAGTGTCGCGAAGCCATGGATTTTCACTCGCCACAAGTTGCACTAATTGCTCACTTTCAAGCGAACTCAATGGCGTGGATGTTACTGCATTTTCTTCAGAAACCGCTCCGTCAGTCTTCCTGCGTTTAACATGGAAAATCCGCCCGTTACTATTACCCCAGCGTTCATCTGGGCGCTTCTTCAATTCATCTGGAACCCAGGCTGGATGTTCTATTACTGCGCGATGCATATCAACGATTAGAATTCCGCCATCAGTCGCCTGCGAGACATTGACTGGGCGAAACCACTCGTCGCGACTCGCAAGCCATTCCTTTTCATTGTTTGCTGATTTGAACGCGTTAAGCGTACCGAGCGAGCCTCTAAAAGCTGTCGAATGGACCAGGCTGCCCGTGGGTTCACATGCAAACAGTCGCACCGTTTTCGCAACGCTTGAGTCCGGTAGGAAATTGGAATGTTCTTCTGCAAATTCATGATAGAACACCCCACAAGCAGCAGTAAACTGTCCCGAGTGCAGATTCGAAGTCGTCCAAGCATTCACAAGCGGATAGACTTTCGACTGCTCGCCAGCCGGGATGAGGTCAACGACACTCGGGATCAAGCCGGCGAGCGGATTGCCAACTAAGTCCTCTTGTTCGAACCGCACCATGACAGCCGGATTGCGATTGCTGCAAAAAATTCGGTTGCCGATCGAATCGAAGCAGAGACCAAACTGAGCTGGGCCAGTGATAGCTTCCAGTTGTTTCGTAGTGGGGTTGAAACGCACATCGCGACTGCCGAGAGTGATCGGTTGGTCATCGGGACTGCGAAAATCAGGGCCAGCCATCACATTGCCGCCGCGCAGACCGCTTGCGATGTACCACCATCCGTCAGGCCCGAGTCGCGGGTGATTAGCGCGCAGCTGTTCGTTCTCGCGCGAGAAACCCTCGATCCAAACTTGCTGCGTATCGAATTTTAGATCATCGTCGGTATCGCGAAACCAAACGACTTGCCCCGCCACCGTAATCACTGCGCCATCTTTCCAAAGAGCGATCCCAGTTGGCATGTCTAGTCGATCAGCGAACACAACCGACTTTTCAAAAAATCCATCCAAGTCCTCGTCGGATAGGATCCGCACACAGCCTGACGGTGAATCGCTAGTTGGATAAGGATAGTCACGCATTTCGACGACCCACAAACGACCGCGATCGTCGACGACAGCATCGACTGGGTCAATCACTTGAGGTTCATGAGCGATAACTTTGATCTCAAAGCCCTTCTCGATCTCAATGCTGGCCAACGATTCCGCTGGAGATAACGCCGTGCTGCGAGGCGTTTTCTCTTGCGCTACGACTTGCACCAGCGGCAAGCTGACTAAGGCAATCGCGATGATCAAACGAGCGTTCAACATGATCAGCTAACCTGGTGGGGGATCCTTCCAGCTTGCCATCCAAATATGGCGAAGCAGGAGGTTGGAAGCGGAAGGGTGCATGAGCGGCAGTTCATTTAGTGTATCCACAAAACGAGTGATTAGAAGTCTATACGAGGCCGGTTGGGGCGCTACGTTGGAATTGGAACGGGTTGGGTTCAAGTTTTCTGAGGATTTCGTGTGCCACTGGCTTCGCCAGTGCAATCGAAGTTCAGGGCGTTCTTGAATCATAGCGGTTCCCATGGCTTAACACTTCAGTTCAGAGTAGCCGGAGTTGAAATCTTGATCCACAATGACAATTGCCAATGCAATCCATTCCGGACGCTCATTGAATCTGGAAAGAGCAAGCATTAGGCAACTACTTCACCCCGAGGCATTGGATGGAACATTGCACTATCAAGCTCCTTCCTTCGTTCGCACTGGCCGAGCCAGATGGCACACGACACAACCGTTTGCTAAAACAGTCAAAGCCACTGTGCATTTTTTCTGACATGTAGGATAATCGTTGTTGAACAGGTCAATTTCACTGGTGACTTGCTAAACGCTCACTTGCTAAACGCTCACTTGCAAAACTCTGTGCACGCCCAGAATAAGAGCTCATGGATCACAATATTCGCATCGGCATCGGACACGATACTCATCGATTGGAACCGGGCGGCCCCCTGCGAATTGGTGGCATCGACATCGTCTTCGATTTTCATTTGGCGGGCCACAGCGATGCTGACGTACTCTTGCATGCGATCACCGACGCAATTCTTGGTGCCGCTAACTTCGGCGACATCGGCGAACTGTTTCCCGATACTGATCCAGCGAATAAAGGCCGCGATTCCGCCGATATGCTGTCGCGAGCGTTCACGAAAGTCAAACAGGCGGGCTGGTGCATTGTCAACCTCGACTGTGTTGTACTAGCCGAGCGCCCGAAACTTTTGCCCCACCGGCCAGCGATTACTCACCGCATCGCTGAAATTCTCGAAATCTCTCCGTCGCAAGTTGGACTAAAGGGTAAAACGGGTGAGAAGACCGGCGAAATTGGCCTTGGTAAAATCATGCAAGCCATGTGTGTGTGCTTGCTTGGTTCAAACTAGGGTGCGGCGTTTGCAGCTCGTGGCGGATGCTGCCAGCATCCGAGCCGACGCTAGCGGCGTCGGCCACGGCGAGCTGAAAAGTCGCTGACTGCGAAAGCAACAAAATTGTTCACTACGGGATTGTTAATATTCGGGCGAATCGCAGCAGCTAGCTGGTCCAACGTCTTGCAGAAACAAGCGATAAACGACACGAGCATGCTTGGGCAACGCCCGACCGCTTTGGAGATGTTGCTCGCGATTTGGACGCTCATGACCATAGCGCTTGCGCCCTGGTGGGCAAGGGCTATCTTTGAGTCAATTTCGGCGTCGCCCCTG
>JANNNN010000521.1:0-5408 GCA_031398555.1 Planctomycetia bacterium
GTAGCCGCCGCGAGTATCGAGGACGATCGGCTTCTTCTCAGCACTCGCAGCTTGTATCAGCTTGTTAGCTTCGACGGGCGAAATAATGCCGATTTCAGCTCTTGCGATGCTGGTGAAAAGCAAAGTGCCGCTCAAAAATAGAAGGGCAAAGGTTGCGATGTTGTGCTTCATGGATCGTTAGTTTAAAAGGGCTGAGGGAGCACGAACGGAACGAGGTTTACGATAGCTGGACCGGCCGCGAACTGCTACTTTGATCATTTCAATCTGACCAACACGCCAAGCGTTACACTAATACGCTCTGGCGATCGTTAGAATGTAAGCCACGTCCAATTCATTTGCAAGTGACGTAGCGTGCGCATCCTGAGCGAATTGAAGCTCGCTCCGACTGGCCGTGGCTTTTCGGTTTTGGTGGGTCGCTCATGCCGAGAGCGGACATGACCGTTTTCAACAATGTGCCAGTCGACTACAGCATCATCGTAGTACGCCAAAGGGGAAAGTTTTCTACCAAACGGGCGCTTTTTTAGGACGCCAAAGGAGAAGGTCTTCCTGCAATTCAGGTCTCGTACTCAGCCTTTGGCGGTACTCGTACTCGAATTTCGCTCCCATTCGAGCACGAGAAGTGTCCTAAAACCGAGCCAGTTTAAAACTGCGCACGCAATTTCCGGATGAACCATAAGTTCTTAACACCAATAGATTGCAAAAGTCCTATTTTTTCGTTGACGAAGGGATAGTCAATTGCACATTGCGGAATCGAACTTCAGTCGGACCGCCGGAATGCAACTGCAGAGCGAAGACTCCCTCTTTGCGGCCCTTGGGATCCTCTAAGTCAACGCACAGTTTGCCGTTAATGCTAGTCGTCACTTTTGAGCCAATCGCTTCAATCACGTAGGTGTTCCATTCGCCGTTTTTCACGTGGGGTTCGCCGCTCTTGTCCCACAGCAATTCACGTCCGTGCTCCTCGTAAAGTTTCCCCCACCATCCTTCACCAATATCGGCTTGATAGCCTTCGACTGAACCGCCGTCGCGAGCTACACTGCGGAACTGAATGCCGCTGTTACCCTGGTTGCCAAGCAGCTTCACTTCGATACTCAATTTAAAATCGCCAGCGGCAAGTTCACTGATCAGAAACTCGTTCACTTTCAATCCTTTGGTCTTACCAACTATCTCTCCGTTCGCAACAGTCCACAGTTCAGCGTTTCCGATCCATCCCGTCAAATCTTTACCGTTGAAAAACTGCGAAACGTTATCGACCGTTGCCTGCAGCGGCACTTGACTCTTGCTACGCAAATAAGCGATCAGTGAACGTTTTTCATGATCGCTGAACTGGTTCAGTTGATCGTCAGGCATCATGGATTGCTCGCTGACAGTACGTCGTTCGATCTCGTCTCTCGGAACCACCACTGTCGCTTCCGCAGTTTGAATGGTCACGGCTTTTTCAGTCTCACTTCGAACGATGCCGGTGATGACTTGGCCGCTATCGGTCAACAAAATGGATGGACGATACTCGTTGGCCATAACCGCACTTGGGTCAAGCAAATTTTCGAGCAGATAGTCTAAGTTGGCCCGATTCGAGCCGGTGAGATCGGGGCCAATCTTTTGACCAACGCCATACAGCGTGTGGCATCGTTGGCAAGTCTTTGCATACACCGAACGCCCGAACGCCTCGTCGGGTTTCGGCAACTTCGTATCGCTCACCAATTGCTTGTAGCTTTCCATCTGTTTCAGCTTTTCCGCTGAACTCTTTCGCACTTGGCCCCACACCTGACCCAGCAGTTTTTTCACTTCATCGCCGCCAACGTACTCCAGTTGACGAGCCATGTCAGCACTCAGGTCCGTAACTTCAATCTTCTTGGCTTGAATGGCTTTTAGCAATGCTTCGGCCGACGTAGATCGACTGCAAAGAGTCGCAATGGCCGACCGCCGCTCGCCGCTCGACAGTTTCGCATACGTCCCTAACAGCACATCGCCGATCTTCGCATTATCGTACTGAGCAAGTCCTCGAATGGCCGCTTCACGCAACCCTTCGTCAGCAGCCCCTGATTCTTTCACTAAATTCAGAAGCGTAGCAACGAGTTCGGCATCTTTGGCAGCGATCAGCGATTCCAGCGCACTTAGTCGCTCAGCAGTCTTCAACTTCGAATCAGTGATCTTTGTTCGCAGGGCAGCCATCGCAGGCGCATCTCCAAAGGTAACGCCCAAAGCCATCGCTTGCAACTTTACATCACTATTCGAGCTTGCTTCTAGCATGGCATAGATCGCATCCCAGGCCGCAGGCTTCTTTGCCGTTCTTTGCCCAGCGAGCGAAGTACGAATAGCCGTTAGGAACGTTAACTGCAAATCTGGCTCGGAAGTTTTTTGCAAGCCAGCCACCAGTCTCTCAACGGCTTCTGCGCCGCCTGAACCGGCGATGCGTCGCAACATAAACTCGCGCAGCAACGGCACCTTAGCACCGACCACCATCGCCCAAGCCAACGCGCGATCTACATCGACATCTGCCAACGGTTCGGCGGCATACCAAATCATCAACGGCAGATTATGATCCTCGGCGACGCCATTATGACTGGCCAGACTGGCGAGCGCCTTCCAGCGATCTTTGGCATCCACTTGCTGCAATGCTGAAGCCACAACTAACTGGACCTCTGGGGATTTGTCCTGAGCGTGCCGTTCAATCAATTGAACCAATTCTGGCGAGACCTTCTTACCGTTCTTGGATTCCATCGCTAATCGCAACGTCCAGCCTCGCACGGTGGGACTCGCATCTTCGCTGAGCTTCTTTTGAATGGCAGCGGAGAGTTCACTGGTGCAATGCAAAGCCCACATCGCTCGCAATCGTCGCGTTGGTTCAGCGTGAGTGGTTGCGATTGTCGTCAAACGATCAATCGCCGGTTTAGCAATTTTTCCAGCGGCCGCACGTTGCTCGAGCAATCGGCGTGAATGACGTACATACCATTCGTTCTGATGCAAGCACATTTCAGCCAACTCAAAATCCGATTGTTTTGCCAAATCCACTTTTACAGCCGGCGATTTACCGTAGCTGATTTTGTAGATACGACCGTTGCTTCGATCGTGTTTTTCGATCTCTTTCAGATGGCAGGCTTGCATGTCATACCAGTCGATCATGGTGACTTGGCCATCTGGACCGTAGCGCATGTTTAAGATCTGCGAAGCCATGTCGCCGGTGAGCAAGAAGTCGGGAGCGTGCTTGCCGACGTAACCGCTTCCTTCTGGTTCGAGCAGATCAACGTTCAAACGTTGGCCGTGAATGTTGTTCATTAGCAGCGCACCGTTATAGGACTTCGGCCACGCTCCACCTTGGTAAATCATGGCACCCGCGTGCGCGTGCCCGCCTCCGGCTTCGTCCGATTTTCCGTTACCGCTGTGTGGCGTCGCGCCAAGGTAATGCAAGTGATCGGCAATCGTTTTGATATCGTCATAAGTGTTAGGATTAAAATGCACACCCGCTTGGCGGTGATAGCGTCCACTTTGAATCATGTGAAATAGATGGGGAATTACACAAGCGGTTACGAACGCTTCGCCTTGTTCGTTGAAATCGACTCCCCATGGATTACTGGTGCCATGGGCGAAGACTTCGAATTCATGCCGGAGCGGATGGTAACGCCATACGCCGGCATTGATGGGCGTTCGGTCTTCTTTCGCAGTGCCCGGCTTGCCAACGTTCGAATGAGTGAAGATCCCGTGACAACCATACAGCCATCCGTCAGGTCCCCAGATAAACGCATTTAGTGTTTCGTGAGTATCTTGAAGTCCCCAGCCGTCGAGGAGAATTTGTGGCTTGCTGTCTGGTTTGTCATCGCCATTGGCGTCCGGAATAAACATTAGATATGGGGCCGCGCCGACCCACACGCCGCCGAAGCCAACTTCCAAACCACTGACCAGGTTCAATCCTTCAGCGAAAATTTTGCGAGAGTCCAATGTGCCATCGCCATCGGTGTCTTCAAAAATCAAGATGCGATCTCGGCCAGTGTCCCCTTCGGCTCGCTGAGGATATTCATAGGCTTCCGCGATCCAAGTTCGACCGCGATCATCGAGTGCCATCGCGATCGGTTGTTTTACATCTGGCTCAGCTGCCGCCACTGTGACGCGAAATCCTTCTGGTACTTTCATCGCAGCGGCGGCCGTAGCAGCATTTAGACCACTGTGCGGATACTCGTCGGCGACCAATGGAGCCGCAATGGGAGTCAATTCTGCTGGCCGTTTTTCATGCAATCGGAAATGATCGAAGTTGAGATGTCCCCAGCCATTGTTGCTTTGATCGACCAATCGAATCTGAATCTCCTGGTTGAGCACGCGCTCTAGGTCGACAACAACTTGCGAGAGCTCTTCCGTCTGGCGACCACCGATTTGATAAAACGGTTTCTCTTCGCCAACGGCTCGCAATTCGAGTCGCGAATTTTCCACTGCGCCACCGGCGATCCAGAATGAAGCAAAACGCTGAGTCACTTTGAAAGGCACCGAAGTTAGTGTTCCGGTTCCTTTATCGCCAGACTTTTCAAAAGTGCCGATCCAATATTGGCCATGATGTCGGCTGCGCATGTCGCCACGTCGGGCTGATACGGTATCACCTCTGATTGGTTGCCCATCGAACGCATCGCCTGTCGCGGACCAATCTGCTAATGTGCCAGTCTCAAAATCCAGATTCAAAGCACGGCCGCTCGCATCCGTCGCCTTAACTCCATCGTTCGCTTCAGGAACCGCAACACCTTCAGCATGCAAGCGAATAAAATCGACACCGACCATGTAGGTCTTAGCCGCTTTCGTATTCGCTCCCACGATTTCAATGGACAACATGTGCTTCCCAGCAGGAAGTGAGGTCTTGAAACTCAGCAATCCCGTGGTGACGACTTCGGCCTCATAAAGATCAATCGGTTCCGAAAGCGGTTTACCATCGATGGCAATCTCGATCACACCGTAGTCGCGAGCGCATGTCAGCGCAATCTCGAAAGCGTCCAACGCTTTCTCAGCATTCAATTCAGCCGTCAGCTTGTCGCCAAGCTTTGCACCAGTCCACCACAGTTGGCTTTTACCGCTCCATCGATCTCCGGGAAAACCATTCATTCCTTGCGGGCTCGCAGTACCGCCAGTGACTTTTGCCGCCAGTGATTCGCCTTCGATCGCACCAGCAACTTTTCCGGTTGTCGTATCGATAGGTGAATGGGGACCTCGCAGATGTTTCGCCTCGGTGACCGTTTTCGGCTTAGGCCCGTCAAAGACCTTTGGCTGAATGGCTTTCCAAGTTGCTTCGTCGACCGTTTTTTTTGAATGCATCAGTACGTGACTTCCCAACATCCCGCCGGTCGCGATATCAAGCAAGCCATCGCCATTGATATCGTCGACGATCAATTGCCGACCAACGCCAACCTCGCCATCGGCTTTGAACGGCAGCCAAT
>JANNNN010000543.1:0-1501 GCA_031398555.1 Planctomycetia bacterium
TGCGGTACGTGCGAAGTTGATTGGTGAAAACCCTGCAGCGGATCAGAAGATCGGGGCCGAAGTCAATCGATTGAGGGACTTCTACATCGATCATTTGACATCGACGAAACTATTGAAGCAGCTTAAGTCTGATGGACAGACGCAGTGGGCGCTGATTTTTGGTTTGTGCCGGTACGCAGGATTCAGGTGTCCGACAGAAGTTCTAAGCCTGACCTGGTCAGATGTTGACTGGGAGTCGAGCAGGCTGAGGGTCGATTCGGTGAAGACTGGACTTCGGTTCTGTCCGATCTTTCCGGCGTTGCTTCCGTTGCTTGAATCGGCCTATGAGGAGGCTTCCGAAGGAACTGTTCACTGTGTTAGTCGTTATCAAGGAAACGGTACAAACCTGCGTAGTCAGTTGCATCGGTTTTTGACGGCTGCGGGGATTGTTCCTTGGCCAAAAACGTTCGTTAATCTGAGAGCCAGTTGTAGAACTGACTTGCAGGAGAAGTTTCCTGACCATGTGGTTAACAAGTGGCTAGGGCATTCGAGTCGCGTTGCTGAGCGACATTACCTCCAAACGACTGATGCGCACTGGGAGCGTGCTGCAAACTCAGTAACGTTGTTTGGCGAGCCTCACGACCTGACTTGCAATTAGCGTCGACGAACGCGAAGATGTTAACTTGTACTTCGCCACTCGTGCCCAACCGGCAAGGGTGGCGAAGTCTTTATCAGCGGCTCGACAGGCTGCTTTCTTTTTCGGTGGATTGGCAACGCGCTAACTTCGATCGGTGGCATCTTCGTTCGCGCACGCAGAAAGCGAGCAGATCGATGGCTGGCCGGCATGTGGACGGCCACAACGATGCCCACAGCTATATCATCCTTGGCGACCCTGCCGTCCAAATACTGGCGCCAGTTGACCGCGAGCCCTAGGTTTCATTGTTTCGATGAAAGCTCCACCGACCTCGCAGCATCGTGACCTGATCAATTCAAGATACCTGAAAGTCGTCGGCCATGACGTTTTGGACACTCTACGAACTCGACATTCAACCTTGGCCGGCTCTTAACGAGGATGGCACACTGGCCCGTCGCCGGACCGTTCGTTCCGCGTTTCACATTGAGACCTACGAACCAAAAGCGGTCGCCGAATCAGCGTGCACAGGAGGGTTTGCTCGTCTGCGGACAGGTTGCGAACCTGCCGTACTTGGAATCGCCATGGTGTTTGAATATGTTGCTTCGAGCCGAGGCGGTTAATGTCGCAGACACCTCCCTAGAGGAACACAGACTAGCCAGTCATTTGCGTAGTCGGTGGGGATCGAAACTGACGCGAGTTCTGTCAGACCACTAACTCGCACCGGTAGAGGGTGACCGGTGCGCGTTAGCTACAGCCGCGCAAAGCCAACGCAACAAAGTCGCCTGCCCCCTTCGATTTTTACAGCCGTTGATACTCGTCGCACAGGTCATTGATCCACTGGATTCGCCGATCAACGGTTCTCGGTGGAATGTGCAGCTTTTCGGCGAT
>JANNNN010000550.1:0-7995 GCA_031398555.1 Planctomycetia bacterium
ACAAACACAAAGTGAGTGACATTGGGCGAAACGTCTCCATGGTTTCGCATGGTGGTCCCACGGATGAATGCATCAGGGCGATGATCTGATGTATCCCAACAAAGTTTCGCCATGCGAACATGGCGATGACTCTACTTGGATCGATCGCGATCCAGTAAAACGCTACACTTAGCAAAGTGTCCGGCAATCCCCAATCGCCCCATCCAGTGATCCGTCGAAAGAAAGTACCGCCGACTATGACTCAGGTTCGTCCAAATCTCAATGAAGCTCGTTCCAAAATCGTGGCGACGGTTGGCCCAGCCTGTCAGGACGAGGCTACGATGACCGAACTGGTGAATCATGGCGTGGATGTTTTCCGTATCAATACGGCTCACGGCAAAATCCCGGACTTCGAACGTGTTCTGGAAACGGTCCGAAAAGTGCGAATAAGCACCGGATTTCCGGTTGCGGTGCTGCTCGATTTAGCGGGTCCCAAGATTCGACTCGGTAAACTCCTACACGATCCACTGGAAGTCGAAGTGGGCAGCGAGCTAACTATCGTGCGGGGCGAAGTATCGACCGAGCCTCGACAGCTTTGCAGCAATTACGCTCCGCTCATCGACGAAATTGCCGTGGGCAACTACATTATGCTCGCTGATGGCACGATCACGTTGCAAGTGACCTCGCGAACCAAGGACGTCGTGACTTGCAAAGTGCTGACTACTGGAACGATCCGAAGTCGCCAAGGAATCAACTTGCCCGGCGTCTCGCTGAGCGTTTCCGCAATGCGAGCTGAGGATATCGAAAACGCGATTTGGGCAGCGCGCAACGAAATTGATTTTGTCAGCTTGAGCTTTGTGCGAACGGCGCAGGACGTCTTGTCGCTTAAGAATCTGTTGGCCAGTCTAGAGTGCAATGCGATGGTGATCGCCAAAATTGAAAAGCGGGAAGCCTTGCAGCAGTTGGATGCAATTGTTGAAGCCGCTGACGGTATCATGGTCGCGCGCGGTGACTTGGGAGTCGAAATCGACGTAGCCGAAACGCCTGTTGCTCAAAAACGAATCATCCAAGTTTGTCGCGAGAAGATGAAGCCGGTAATCGTCGCAACGCAAATGCTTGAGAGCATGCACAGCAATCGCCGCCCAACTCGCGCCGAAGCTAGCGACGTTGCCAATGCAATTCTCGACGGAGCGGATGCTTGTATGCTCAGCGGCGAAACCGCGATTGGGCAATTTCCCATATTGGCGGTTGATACCATGAATCGAATCATGCTCTTTACCGAGCAGTTGTACAAAGACCAACCCAGTATAGGCCGCGCCAAGATTTTCGATCGCGTCCATCCCATCACGGCGGCCGTGACCTATAGTGCTGCAAGCATTGCGGAATCCATCAACGCAAAATTGGTCGTCGTTGCCAGTCGTTCAGGCGGAACGGCTTGGGTGAAATCGAAGCAACGCAACTATATTCCCACTCTTGGAGTCAGCAATTCTCCGAGCACTCTCAGGCGAATGTGCTTGTTATGGGGGATTATGCCCTATCAAGTAGAAACGCTCGACAATCCTGAGGAATTGTTTGAAAACGTAACAAATTGGGGCCGCGAGCGAGGTTTGTTAGTCGCCGGAGACCGGGTTGTTTATGTGACTGGTACCGGCGTCCTGAATAATACACACAATTTGTTAGTCGTACACGAAGTGCCAAGTGTCACGTCGTAGTTTACGTAGGGTGTGTGAAGCGGTTTGGGCGGCGTCAGTGTTACGTCTACCGGAAGTCGTAAACAAACGAGCGACATCAGTTTTGTGTTGTAATACCGCGCAACACACCAAACGTGCAGGTCCAGCTTTACAGTGCAAGGTGTGTTACGTGATCGCTTCGCCGCTTCAGGGCATTACCTCACAGCAATGATTTACTTTCCTCCAACCGGATTGCGATAGGAAGGGCGATCACTTCACACACCCTACGGCTTCGGCTTGCAGAATTACCGTGATTGATCTTGGTGCAGCGCACCGAAATTGCTAGGGTTAAGTCAATAGGGTTCAGAACTGGCGATTTATCGATATCCGGACTGAAGGTATCGTTGCGATCGGTTGCAAAAATGAAGGAGAGCGTCATGAAATCCGCTTGGCGTGAACTGTTGTCGAAGACTGCGATTGGATGTGTTGCTATCGGTGCGTTAACGAGCATTTGTGGCTGCCGAACTTGGTCACCAACAAATTGGGGCGTGCCAACGAGTACGCGCGTGCCGTCACCACCCACTGGAACCGTCAAAACGCAGGGCGCCTATTACAACAATCCTCCGATGGGCACGTCTGCCTCCCCGGTCAAAGCAACCACCCACGTCACGCCAAATGCTTCAGCGCCTGTGGTGCAAGCGAGCGCGGTGAATCCCTTTGGTTCCAACGGCGCAATGCCGGCCACGAACTTGAACGGCAACTCGGATGCATTCTCTACGAAGGCAACATCTTTAGGTGCGCAAGGCCTCGGCAATTCAAACGGATTCACCGGACAAGTAAGTACGGCAGGTTACTCCGAAAACGGGTCCGGCATGGCACAAGTCGTAACCGCCGGATCGTTGCAAGGAAATGCTAATTACACTTCCGACGCAGGCATGGCCGCGAATTCAAACACGGGCGAGGGTGCAAACCTCCAGTGGACCGCCAAGTAGAGTTTTAACTAGGATCGGTTTCGAATGAATAACGAATCCTTCGTCAGTAGTTTCACGGGGGAGGGTGCGGCAGGCGTCGCTTCGCTCGATCCACCGCTCATCCAACAAACGAAATCGGAAATTCGGACGCTAGCCGGGGAGATGGCCAAGTTAGCCCATGGTACTTCGGAACCAGGCGAATTCTTTTCCGGATTCCTACCGCGACTCGTAACCGCCATGGGCGCCGAAGGGGCTGCGGTCTGGCAAACGAACGAAAGCCTGCATAAACACAGCGAGATTGTCGCGATCGATGAAGCGTTCCACGTAGGCAGTTTGCAGTTGTTGGCGGAGCATTGTTTGGCAACTCAATTGCTGGATGCCGATATAAGGTCCGCTGAAAATCGGATCCTGCCTAGCGAACCGCATCGACGCATTTTGGAATGTGTGATTGCTGAAGGAACTCCAATTTTAGTTCCGCCACAAACAGTTAGCCTTGATGCGGATCGTCCAGCCAATCCGCTTGAGCATTCGATCATTGTGATACCAGTCCGTATCGAAGACGAAGTGGAGTTTGTCTTAGAAGTGGTCCAGCGAGCGTCCGGCGGACCAGCGGCTCAGCGGGGTTACTTGCGTTTTGTAGCGCAAATGGCGGACCTGATGGCCGACTATTTGCGTCGACAGTCCTTACGTACACACGCTGCTAAGGTGGGTCGAATGCAGCAGTTCGAATATTGGCTGACTTCCATCGCACAGGCTTCGAATCCGACGAGACAAATCCGCATGGCTGCGGATGGACTGGCCGAGCTGATGGACAGCTACCAAGTCTTCATCATGCGGAGTGGTCGTCGACCCAAAGTCCTAGCGGCAAGCGGGCTCGAGTCTTTTGATCCACGCAGCGAAACGATCTTGACTGCTCAGTTGGCCGAGCGATTTTTGCAGCAACAATCGGCTTCGCAGCACACTTGTATTGACTTGCTCACCTGGAAGACCGGTGACGAGCGACTGACGAGCGTCGGTAAGCTGTACGAGTTGATGGCGAGCAAAAAGTTGGTTCGGTTACGAGTCAGTGAGGGGAGCGCAGTTGTCGCGATACTTTCATTGCCAGAAGACGTTAGCGTATCGCCAGCGGAAATGCAGCGCATTGCGACTTCCTTGTTTGGATTGATTGATCTTCAATCAGCCCAAGGGAACTGGATGCGACGCCTATGGCCGCTACGAACATCAGTTCGAGCAACAAAGCGTGTGCACAGATCAGCATGGCACTCATGGACTATGCGAGCCGCGTTAACGGGGCTGGCAGCAGTGATCGCGTTTTTCCCTGTACCGCAACAGATCACAACGACTGCAGTGCTCGCGCCCAAGAGTAAGAACTGTTACTATGCACCAAGCGACGCGACGGTGACAAAAATTGTTGTCCCGGACTTTGAAAACCAACAGGTGAAGAAGGGCGATCTGCTTTTGGAACTTAAGAGCATTGCTTTAAATCAAAGCTTAAGCCGACTTGAAGCTGACGCGATTGCGAATTCCCCTCGCATACAATTTCTGAAGTCTGAGTGCTTGAGAGCGGTTCCAAATTCCGCGGAATCTCGCAGGTTCAGTGCGGAGCTAGAACAACTCGAACTCAAAAGCCTAGAGATTGCAAAGGAACAAGAACTCATAGAAGAAGAGCAGGCAAAGCTCAAGATTGTTGCTCAGGAGGATGGCGAGCTCACTGCTTGGGACATTGAAAATCGACTGCGGGATCGCCCCGTTGCTCGAGGCGAACTACTGCTCACTACGTGCGATCCCACCGCGGGATGGGAACTACAGGTATCCGTTCCCGAATATCGAGTTGGATTGGTGAGCGATGCGTTAGCGCGATCAGAAAATAGGGTCATACCGATGCGATTTTCGCTATCCAGTCACCCGAATGTTCTGATGGACGGTAGTTTGACTTGGATGGCCCCTCAGGCGACTCGAAACGCTGCTGGTGCAAATGTCGTGCTATCAACAGGCACGGTGGAGGGTGAGTTGCCGCTAAAGAAGGAGGGAGCCATCGCGCGCGTGACCATCGACTGTGGGCGCGTACCGGCGATTTGGTTGGTAGTGCGCGATGCGTACTGGGCCTGCATGTCTCGACTGAAAATGATCTGGTAGAATGCTACTGGCCGACTTGGCCGGTCTCATTTCTTCATTGGATTATTGATCATGCGGCAGGCTGTTTTGGCATTGTTCTGGGTCATGCTGCTCGTTGCAGAAGCGTTACCGCAGACTACGGAGTCGAATCCAGATTTGAATTGGGCTCAATGGCGGGGGCCAAACGCGAATGGTAGGGCAGCCAATTCAGCGCGTCCGCCGATAAAGTGGAGCGTCGATAGAAACGTTCGCTGGACCGCAACATTGTCCGGCGAAGGTAGCTCGACGCCGATCGTTTGGAGCGACCAGATTTTTCTAACTTCAGCCGAAAAGACGGATCGAAAAGCTGAAACACGGCCAGTTACAGATGAAGCTTCGAAGACAATTCCACCCGATGTCTACTATCGCTTTTGGGTGACCAGTATCGATCGCATCACAGGCAAAACGCGCTGGCAGAAACTGGCGACTGAGCAAGTTCCGCACGCTGGCAAGCATCAAACGAACACCTATGCATCGGGATCACCAACGACGGATGGCGAGCGTCTGTACGTTTCATTTGCGTCTCAGGGCCTCTACTGTTATTCGCTGGACGGGGAACTTGTTTGGCAAACAGACTTGGGTAATATGACGACGCGTTTTGGATGGGGCGAAGCGGTCACGCCGGTGCTGGCGGGTAACTTGCTGATCGTGAATTGGGATCATGAGCAGGGCTCGTTCATTACCGCCCTCGACAAACAGACAGGCAAGGAAGTCTGGAAAGTAGACCGAGCCAACGAGGTCACTTCCTGGAACTCGCCGCTGGTCGTCGATCATAACGGGCGGCAGGTGCTGGTTGTCAACGGTACCGATCGAGTTCGCGCTTACGATGCAAAGTCCGGTGAACAAGTTTGGTCGTGTGGCGGGCAAACAGTGAACGCAATTCCCAGTCCCGTGCGTTTCGAAGACACCGTGATCTGCATGAGTGGCTATCGAGGCTCGCTGGCCCTCTCGATTCCAATCGATTCCAAAGGGGATATTACGGGATCTTCGCAAATACGCTGGAAGGTGGAGCAAGGTACGCCGTATGTTCCATCGCCCGCGCTCAGCGGTTCACGATTGTACTTTACGGGAATCAACGCTGACATATTGAGCTGCCTCGATGCAAGAACAGGCGAGACGCTGGCTGAGCGGAAACGATTATCGGGCGTTGCGAGCCTCTATAGTTCGCCATTAGTTGCCGGCGGGCATGTGTATTTTGCAGGCCGCGAAGGAACTACGGTTGTGATCAAGGACGACTCATCGCTTGAGACCGTGGCAGTCAATAAGTTGTCGGGCACAATCGACGCATCGCCAATTGCAATTGGCAATGACTTGCTTTTGCGCAGTTGGAGTACACTGTATTGTATCGGTGAGTAAGGATTGAATTAGAATTCACTTTGATCGATTGAAATGACAGAACCAGCAGAGCAAAGCGAACTGGATGCCTACGTCGCACGGTTCGTGCGGCAGGAACGTTTTGCGCCGCTGGGAGCGACCGGTGGTGCGAGGCTGCGCTCGAGCCGGGCGCTCGTCTGCGGCTGCGGTGCCTTGGGCACGATGATTGTGGAGCGGTTGGCGAGAGCTGGTGTGGGCACGCTTCGAATCGTGGATCGCGACTGGGTTGAAGTCAGCAATTTGCCACGGCAAACTTTATTTACCGAACAGGACGCGTTGCTGGGGCGTCCGAAAGCGATTGCAGCGGCAGATGCGGTGGGAGCGATCGACCGTCGACTGTGTATCGAACCATTCGTGGCCGATTTGACTTGCGATAACATCGGCGAGCTTGCCGACGGTTGCGATGTGTTAATCGATGGAACAGATAATTTTGAGACTCGCTTTCTGCTGAATGATTACAGTCTGAGTAAGAACGTACCGTGGATTCACGGGGGCTGCTTGGGATCAAGTGGCCAAGTGATGACGATCGTTCCCGGTGTAACTGCTTGTTTTAGATGCTTGGTGCGAGATTTACCACCGCAAGATTCTATGGAGACGTGCGATTCTGCCGGGGTGTTAGGTCCCGCCATAGGCGTGATTGCTTGCTGGCAAGCGGCCGAAGCGATCAAAATCTTGTCTGGAAACGTTGACATGGTTTCGCACGACCTTATGGTCATCGATACTTGGAACACCGCGTCTCGTATGATTTCGACCGCGTCGCTCAAGGCACCTTCGCGAAACTGTCCAGCCTGTCAGCAGCATCAATTTCCGTTTCTGGAAGGTGCGATGCGGACTGAAACCGTCGTTTTGTGTGGAAAAAACGCCGTCCAGGTTCGCTCGGCAACTGCCCCCAGCACTGCCGACTTTTCGGCACTTGCGGAAAGACTCCAACATTCCGGCAAAGTTACCAACAACGGTTTCTTCTTGCGCCTTATCTTACCCAATCATACTTTGACTCTTTTTCGCGACGGACGCGCAGTGGTGGAAGGCACAACGGACCCTTTAGAAGCGAAAAATCTGCTTTCAAAAACGCTAGGGGGGTAGCATTGCAGTCCAAGGGGGCCTATTCTGACTTTAGCTTCGTTGGCGGCGAAGCGGAAATCGCCCGATAACAGCGGCATTTTTTCCATAGGCACACTTTTCACGTCAGAGCCAAAATATGAGATATGAATTTCGGTTAGCGGAGTTACTGGGTCATACTCCCGACCGACGCAAGCGGCCCGGAACGATCAAAGCGATCGTTGAATACACCGGCTTGGACCGCCATCAAGTCGCTTCGCTTTTGAAGAACGAGGCGAAGTACATCCCGTTAGAGGCTCTTTCGCGGCTGTGTGATTACTTAGTTGAGCACGGCTATGCGACGGCCGATTCGTTGCCCGGTGCGCTCTTTGCCGTGAAGCCGGAACACTTTTGGGAGTTGCTCGCGCGCCGTCGAAAACTAGAAATTTGTATCGGCGTTCGTCGACCCGACAGCGATGATGCTAAAGAAACTCCTTGGGTAGTCGCCTCAGACGCTGTGCTGTTGGGAGAAGTACTAAACGGCGTTACAACGTTGGGCGGCACAGACAAATTGGCGCGCTCTCAGCAGCAATCACGTGAGCTGCCAACGCATCCGGAACTGCTGCGACAAACATTGGTTTGGAGCCCTGGGAACGTTGCGACCGATGAAGCAGTCAATCGGGCCAAGGCGGTTCACAATGAGTTCACTTCGTCCAGCGGCGATAAAGCGTTGATCTGCTTAGGCAGCGTCAAGAGTAACCCAGTCGTTGAAATGATTTTGGCTGACACATTCGGCGCGATACCTTTCC
>JANNNN010000617.1:0-2774 GCA_031398555.1 Planctomycetia bacterium
ACTGCTTCTTGCTTGAACTCTTGACTGAAATTTCTGCGGCTCACAGAGGGCTTAACAACAGGCTTCTTTGACATCCTTGGAACTCCTTAGGGCTCAGCATTATAAGCTCCAGAGTGTCCGTGAGTTCGGCACCACCTCAGATTGCAAGAAGTGGGATTCCAGCACTATCAATGTGGCGCTGCAGGCTCTCAAGCTTTTCTACCGCATCAGTTACCCAAGAGACTGGAGTTCGCTTAAGCTGGCTCGCATCAAAGTCGAGCAGAAGCTGCCGGTAGTCATTACGATTGGTGAAGTGCATACGCTGCTGAAACTGATCGAGACTATCATCCACATGTGCACTGCATCATTCCCGGCGGCGCGATCAGTCAGTCGGGCACCGAGTGGCTTTCCAGTCGCATCGATTTCTTCCTACCAGTTATGGCGCTATCGAAGATCTTTCGCGACAAGTACAAGGAGTTGATGCATCGAGCGGGTTTGCTGAATCAGATCGATACGTCGGTTTGGGAGCGAGCCTGGAACGTGAATTGCCAAGCTGTTGGCGATGGACGCGATTCACTGCGGTAATTAGCACCGTATGTGTTTCGCGTTGCCATCGGCAATCATCGCATCAAAAGTGTTGAATGCCATGAAGATGGAACTGGCTCGGTCACATTCACGGTCAAGCCCAGCGGCCAGAAGCACTATCGTCCGATGACAGCTTCGGCTGAAGAGTTCATCAGGCGCTTCCTGCAACACGTGCTGCCCAAGGGATTCCAAAAGGTGCGGCACTTTGAGTTCTTGCACAAGCGGTCCAAGACTTTGCGAGTCTGGTTGGCCATGCTGGTGACCGTGACGCTCAACATGGTTTACGTGTTGGTCGTCAACCCGCCTAGACTACCCGCCAAGCAACCCATGCGCTGTCCCGACTGCGGTGGCGACTTGGAGTGCCTGGGCTTCGCTCGGAACACATTCACCCAGAGTGCAGCCACACCGCCGATGATCACTGACACAAGCTAATTGCCAACAAGTCCCACATGCCAAACAGTCAGTTAGCTCGTGGTTCATAGGCGACTAAGAGTTTTTGAACGACATCGCGTTCGTTCTGCCCAGAAGATATATACCAAACTATGAAAAAACACCGAAAAGAACAGTCGCAACCGAAACAATTCAAGCTATAAAGTCACCAGTTGAATGCGATGATGCTCGAAGTCACTGATGTGCTTCGACCAGAGGAAACATCCAAGCCGACGTCGGACGTTCGAAAGAGCGACTTCTCCGAATTATTGCCCTGTGCCATCAACGACGACTTCCCCACATTTGATCAATTCAAACTGCCGCGGGGCTTCATGAACGGAGGCTTAAATGTTGGCTGACAATCATCACGCCAAAGTCTCTCCCTTAGCCAGCCTCACCCCCGATCTAACCTCGATAGCTTAGCAACGCAACATCTAAGCCTTAATGTGTTCGTCGTTCTTTCGGTAGTTTGGTTATGAGTTTGCCAGAGATCAATGATATTCTTTTCACAGCGGACGGAATTACCGACAATCCGATGGAAACGGACGCGGTGTGCGAACATGCGGCCGGTCCGCTGCAGCGACTGGTCTTGCGTCTTACTTCCGGGTGACATCCCACCATTTGGCCCAGTTCTTTCGGACTTCCGACAGCCGGCCCGCTTTTTGCATCTTGTGCCCGGCCTCCAAGTCGTCGTGGAACGAGTACGAGCGGTAAGCCCGCTGTCCCGGTTTCATCCCGACTTCGATGCCGTCGATTGCCCGTGCCATCTCAGCCAGCACAGACGCTGCTTGGTGCCCGACGAACACCCAACCGGTTCTGCAATCTGGGGTCACGTGATCGGGAAGCGCGGTGGGGTCTTCTATGGCCTCAATGAGCTCGGGGATCAGCGCGATCGGCTTCAGCCCCCGGATCATTTCGAGGGCGGCCTCCTTCTCGGCGGGGGCGCCACTCTTCATCGCGTCGCGGAGCCGGTTCACGACGTCCAAGCCGGCGGGGATCGGGACGGGCTTGTTGGCCGGCACGAGCGGCACAATGGCTTCGGCAGCTTTGCTTGGTACGCTGAAGTTCCCACTTTTCGGCATGACGGCGATACTACCCCAGTACGCTAGTTCGGCCCGGCCGCCCTCGATCAACTTCAGGAAGAAGACGCCTTGGTCCCCCACGGCCAGCGTCGGGTCGAAATCCTTGACCCCCTTGTTGCTGAGCCGGAGCGAGAAGGATTTCACTTCTGACTTGCCCTTGAGCAGTGAGATCACGCTGACCAAGATGGTGTCGGACTCGGCGTCACTGTCCGGGATCGCGGTCACCACGCCGACCACGATTAGCTCGGACTGGTGCGCGAGCTTATCCAGGTCGAGCGGGACGATCTTCGAAGCATAGGCGGGCAGGCAGGCCGCTAACAACAACAGGAGGGGAATGCCGAAGGTGTGAGGGTTCATGATAGTTTCCTAGTTAGCAATCTATCCCAACTGTAGCGTAGCGGAACGGCGGGATAGATTGTGCGTTGGACTGATGGAATGAAAGCAACGACGTGGTAGAATTATCCCAGCAGCGGTCGATGACGCCAAGTAGTTGCGATGGATGATGTGAGACGCTGGTCGCACCCTGCTTAAATTGCAATACCGATTGATAGTTAACTTTCAAACCATGGTGGATGATCGGGACCGTAAAATAAGTCCTTCCAAGAAGGACGGAATGTACTACCAGTCAACTGCATTTGCCGCTCACTTCCGTCGTGTCGCTGACAACGGACGCAGGTCGGGCAGCTAGCTTCATCGACC
>JANNNN010000641.1:0-5077 GCA_031398555.1 Planctomycetia bacterium
ATTGTTTCTTGTGCCATGTGGCATTGCGACCTTGGCAGCGATTGCATTGGCATTGTTTTTCCATCCACCGAAAAGTGGTGCTGAAGGTGTAACCATCACTGCTCCGACGCACTGAGTTCTTTTTGAAGATCAGACAGATCGACTGGCCGATCCGACATCGCTAGCTATTCGACAGCGCTAGCTAGCTGGGGTCATCGAAGGGTTGATCGTTCAAGGAAAGTTATGCAGACCAACGTTGGTAAAGTGGGGCCAATTCAGACCATGGGATTGGTTCATGACGATTGGCATTGGATCGTTTGTTGTCGATTGGAACTGCTGTGCTCCGATACCCGCGGCTAGCGCCGTCGGCTCACAGGTTGCTGGCGCCGTCGGCTCACAGGTTGCCGCGCGACTGGCTCACGGAACAAACTCCAAGAATTGACTGAGAATTTGGCGCATGAACGCGAATCTTGTTGAATATATAAACCGCCCTCGCGTCGCAGTCGTCACTGGCAGTTCGTCGGGAATTGGCCGCGCGACTGCGTTGCAATTGGCGGGGGACGGTTTTTCAGTCGTACTGCATGCTCACAAGAATATTGCGGGAATACAAGCGACTGCTTTAGAGATCTTCGAACGATGTGGAAAACACTCGCTCTGTATTTTAGCTGACGTAGCGGACTGCCGAGCTCAACTTGATTTGGTTCGAGCCGTGTTCGCTTGGCATGGTCACGTTGATGTTTGGGTGAACAACGCGGGTGCGGATGTCTTGACCACTGAAGCTCGGGGATGGTCCTTCGAAGAAAAACTCAAGTACTTAATTGCGACCGACGTGCTGGGCACAGTCGGGCTAAGCCGCGCAGTGGCTGAACGGATGGTCACCCAAACCTCCGAATCGAAGCCGGCTATTATTAACATCGGCTGGGATCAAGCTCTACTCGGCATGTCCGGCGATTCTGGGCAATTGTTCTCTACAACCAAAGCTGCCGTAATGGCGTTTACGAATAGTCTAGCAATGACTGTCGCTCCAAACGTACGAGTCAACTGTGTTGCACCGGGTTGGATCAAGACCGCTTGGGGCAGCGAGTCGAGTGAATATTGGGATAACCGCGCTCGAGATGAATCACTGCTCGCGCGGTGGGGCACAGCGGAGGATATTGCCAACACGATCGGTTGGATTGCCAGTCCATCGGCTGAGTTTGTCAACGGGCAGTGCATCAATGTCAACGGCGGTCGGCGGTTTGCCGAATAGTTACTACACTTCGACTTCTACGGGAGCGATCACATTGGATTCGCTGGTTGCGCCGGTCCATTTAGGAACTTCGCATTTGGTAGCTCGCCAGCCGCGATGGGTAACTGTGCCGCGGGTCGCGGACGTTGCACTTCCGACTAAACGATACATGGCTGGCGATGGAGAGGCGGGGAGATCGATCGGGTCGCCGTCTTCTTCGTCAGCCAGCGGTTGGAGAGCAAACATGCGATTAAGCGTTTTTTGACTGTCCCGAAATACCTCCCGGACCGCAGCCCCGATGGCAGCGTCCTCTAGTCCTTCGAGCGGTTCCATAACGAGGTCGATAAGTCGCGCCTCGCGCTGGAGAGCGCTAAGAAGTGTTAGCGCTTCACTTCTTTTGGGGGGTGATTCAAGAGGCTTTGGAGCGGTAGGACTAGTTTTTTCTAGAGATTTTATAGGCGTCGGAAGGCTTTCTTGCGGCTTGGGCGCATGCGGGGTTAGAACGGCTCGAACCCGCTCTGCTGACTCGCGACGCGATAAAACGGCGAAGAAAGCCCGAAATGCTAAGCCGAGAGACATCAAAAATTCCTACTTTATCTGAGGTTGCGAGAATTGAAAAAATAGCTACGATTTCGAGTTCATCCTGAAGGCGCACACACGGTGGGTGGCGCTGCTAAGGTCTCTCGACTGTTGCAAGTGGTGCTGGCGCGGCATGCGTCAGTCATGAGAGTATACGGTTCGAAGTTGAAACATGTGAGTACAGATTGGCTGCGGCGAGTGTTTCGCGGCCTAAGAATCACGCTGGAAGTTTGCAAGAAGTTTAACAAGCAATGACCATTACCAAAGAGCAAAAGACGAAAGCGATTACTGATTTCCAAAGCGGCGAAAAGGACACTGGTTCATCCTCAGTCCAGATCGCTGTTTTGACACGTCGCATCAATCACTTGACAGAGCATATGCGCGGAAACACGAAGGATTATGCGAGCCGCCGGGGCTTGCTGAGAATGGTTAGCCGTCGCCGTGGTCTATTGGACTATGTTCGCCGCCATGATCCGCAAAGCTACGTCGATCTACTGGGCCGCTTGAATATTCGCAAGTAGTGCCTCTAGGCGCGTAGCAGCGCACCCAATGTGCTCTGAATAGGAGTGTATTGGGCATGATACATTCTGATTTTATTGTTGTAATTGTTGTGGCGAGCTAGGCGAAGTATGTCCTGCTCGCGTGTGGTAAAAGATGCAGTTGCTGGCTTCAAACGAATTTCTCAAAGTTCCAGCTTTCGGCGTTTGCCTTTCTGTTTGTCGCTGGTCTGCGGCGGTAAACTATTGTCACCTTCAAAGAAGTTTGTGATGTTTTCAAGCGCCCTATTTGCTTGAGAATGTTCTTTATCGTTGCCCAACATGGAAGTGGCCATTCTCAATATCAACCAATCAAGGAGTTGAAGAACGTCAGAGTAGTTGCCAGTCAGAGAAATTGCCGCACGGTCAGAATGCGTGCGCCATGCTGAGCAGCATCCAGCGCAAGGTGGGGTGCTGAAGTCAGAAGTAAAGTTTAAGAATTCGATAAAAAATTAGATGTAGTGTAACAATTGTTGGAATAGGAAAAGCGAAGTGAAGATTAGAGTAGAAAAGCAAATTGGCGCCCAAGTATTGTCGTTCGAAACAGGGCAACTTGCCAAGCAAGCGTCGGGATGTGTGATTGCCCAATATGGCGACACCGTAGTTTTGGCCGCTGCTGCGACGGGACCATCGCGTCCTGGAACAGATTTTTTCCCACTGACTTGTGATTACCGCGAACGCATGGCGGCCGCTGGTAAATTCCCTGGCGGCTTTCTAAAGCGTGAAGGCCGGCCGACGATGAAGGAAACGTTGACCAGTCGCTTGATTGACCGCCCAATTCGTCCCCTCTTCCCCAAGGGTTTTAATGACGAAGTTCAGGTTCAGAGCATCGTTCTCAGTAGCGACTTGCAAAACGATGGCGACATCCTGGCGATGAACGCTTCAACCGCGGCTCTGTCGATCAGTTCGCTGCCCTTCCAAGGTCCGATCGCTTCGGTACGTGTTGCCAAGGTTGACGGAGTCCTGATTCCCTTCCCAACCAGCGATCAACTGGACGAAAGCGAATTGGATCTGATCGTTTCGGCGAGCGAAAAAGCGATTCTGATGATCGAAGGCTTTGCGCAAGAGATGCCTGAAAACGAGATGGCGGAAGCGATTGTATTCGCTCATGGAGTCATTCGCGACATTATCGGTCTGATGCACCAACTGGTTCAACGCGTTCAACCTCAAAAATTGCACTTTGAATACGCTGGCGACAATGGACTTGGCGAACGTCTACGCAACACATATTACGATCGATTCCGCACTGCCAAGCAAAGCGAAGGCAAGCATGTTCGCGCTGACGCAGCGAAAGCTCTCAAAGCTCAAGCGATTGCAGAGTTTATTCCTGATGCACATGCTGAAGGAGCGATCTCCAGCGTAGCTTTTGGCACAGCTTGGAGTGAGCTGGAAGAGCGGATTGTTCGCGATCTGATTCTTGGCGGAACACGACCTGACGGTCGTGATCACACCAGTTTGCGTGCGATCGAATGCGAAACAGATGTATTGCCTCGCACACACGGTTCAGCCATTTTCCAACGCGGCGAAACTCAAGCCTTCATTACGGTGACACTTGGAACGGGTCGCGACGAACAGCGCGTCGATGGCTTAGTCGAAGAGTACAGCAAGAAGTTTATGCTGGACTACAACTTCCCATCGTTCTCGGTGGGCGAATGCCGCCCGATCCGTGGCCCAGGTCGCCGCGAAATCGGTCACGGCGCATTGGCCGAGCGCAGCGTTGCTCCAGTCCTGCCTGATCATGAAGACTTCCCCTACACCGTTCGCGTCATCAGCGATATTCTCGAATCGAACGGCTCGTCTTCAATGGCCAGCGTTTGCGGTGCAACGCTCGGCCTGATGGCCGCTGGTGTTCCACTAACGAACCCGGTAGCTGGTATCAGCATCGGTTTGGTTAAGAACAACGACCAGCATTGGGTCTTGCTGACGGACATCATCGGCGACGAAGATCACTTTGGCGATATGGACTTTAAAGTTGCTGGTACGCCTGAAGGGGTTACCGGTATTCAGTTGGACCTGAAGATCGACGGCATCAGTGAAGACATTGTTCGCGCAGCGCTTAAGCAAGCTCGTGAAGCACGCATGGAAATCTTGCGCAAGATGTTGACAGCGATTCCACGTCCACGCACCGAGACCAGTCGCTACGCGCCGCGCTTGCTTCGAACCAAGATTGATTCGGACAAGATCGGCATGCTGATCGGTCCAGGCGGAAAGAACATTCGTTCAATCCAAGAAGACACTGGCGCGACAATCGATGTGGATGATGACGGTACCGTAGTGGTAGCCGCAGCCGACGCCGAGAGCGCAAAGCGTGCTTTGGCTCGCGTTGAAGCCTGCACAGCGACCGCTCAAATCGGTCGCATCTATGACGGCATCGTCAGCAGCGTGCGCGACTTCGGGGCGTTCGTCGAGATCCTTCCAGGCCGCGACGGCTTGTGCCACATCAGTGAATTGTCGAGCGGTTATGTTTCCAGCGTCGATGACATTTGCAAAGTCGGCGATGCGATGAAGGTCATCGTGATCGATATCGATGATCAGGATCGCGTGAAGCTCAGCCGTCGTCGGGCTCTTGAAGAACTCGGCATTGAAGACGAGTTTGCCGGAGCCAGCGAAGGCGAAGAAGGCGCTGAACGTGAACCGCGCGCCGAGCGTCCAAGCCGGGGCTTTGGCGAAGGCGGCGGAGATCGCGGTCCACGTCGTGACGGTCCACGCGGCGGGTCGCGTGGCGGTGGTAGCGGCGGTAGCCGTGGCGGTTCGC
>JANNNN010000656.1:0-3437 GCA_031398555.1 Planctomycetia bacterium
GCGAACCGATTCCCGTAAATGCCAATCGACCGGCTCGGATGGATGGCCCGTTTTTTCCGAATTCAAAAATGCCGCTTCGTCGAATTACGGACGGACTCACGAATACCATCTTTTTGGGCGAGCACAGCTCAATACTCAGCCATAAGACTTGGGTCGGGGTGGTACCGACAGCCGTTACGCCGCCGAGGTTGGATCTGCGTCCCTGGCAGTCTGAGAACAATGGCGCGGGTTGTTTGGTGGGCATTCATAGCGGCCCGGACACTCATGATCACCCCGAGGTCATCATTCATGCACCCAACAATCCATTTGGCCATACCGACGAAATGTGGGGCGAGCACGGGCCGGGTTGCTCGATATCGATGGGGGATGGATCGGTAAGATTCGCTTCCGCTTTTATTGATGGAAATGTTTGGGTTGCATTGTCGACTCGAGATGGAGCGGAGGTTGTAAATGATGGCGAGTGAATCAAACAGGTCAATAAACCGTTCGAGTCGCACCTACTTCTTGGTCTTCGCAACTGCAGTCTTGTTGTTCGGGGGGTATCAAGCATGGCGTTGGTATGCAACTCCGCCGGATCTTGGGGCATCTCCTGAAGCTAGAAAAACGCTGGATGGTTTATTCACGGCTTTCACAACTCGTGATGAAGCCAAACTAGCAACATGTATGGAGCGAATTGAGGTACACTTTGCAGAAGGCAGGCTTAGCGAAAAAGCGGTCAACGAGCTGCGGAATTGCTCTGAAATGGCCAAAGCGGATTCGTGGGAAACAGCTGCCAAGCGACTGTATTGGATAATTTTCGAACAAGCTCGATAGGTTCAACATGAGTAATTTGCTTGCGTTCCTTTTCGGTGCAACGCTTTGTACTAGTGGTCTGGCCGATGACTGGCCGCAATGGATGGGGAAAAATCGGGACAATCGATGGGAAGCGATCAACATCATCGATCGTTTTCCAACAGGTGGGCCAAAGGTCGTCTGGCGCGCCAAGGTCGATGGTGGCTATTCGGGTCCAGCCGTTGTTGGCGATCGGGTTTATGTTACCGATTTTGTTGCCGAAGGTGATGTCAAAGTTGATAACTTCAATCGAGCCACTTGCGCCGGCAAAGATCGCGTTCTGTGCCTGGATGCAACAACTACACAGCTGATGTCGCACCCGGCAGGAGCGACCCACGGGAGAAATTCTCGGCTATTTGTTGATTGCCAATTGTGCTGCGAAGTACTTGGCCGGATCGAGCTTGCTGTACTTGGCCAGTTTTTCGCCGACATTTTTGATAGCTGCTTGATCGTCTCGCGACAGTAACCACAAGGCAAGTAAGCGACAGCGGGCAGTGGTCGGCTTGCCCGACGCGTGTGTCGTGGTGATTTCTATTTCGGCGGGCAGAAAACCTCGATTGCCAAGTTCATCGTTTAGACGCATGCGAACATAAGGGGGACGCTGCGGTGGGTAGACGGCATTTAAGCGAGCTGACCAGTTGGCAAAATCTGCGTACTGTTGAGCAATCGTCGATTCAGGTGGCTTTTGAGTCGTTGCGACGTAGCTGATCTGTTTGATGCCCACGGTGCAAGTACTCGTTTGGTCATTGAAAGCTACTTGCTCGGAAGCCCTAAGAAGCAACTTAAGATCAGGCGAATCGGCTTGTAGCTTCGCCGACTCAACGTACTTCGATAACTCAGTCATATCGATTGTCGTCTGAATATTGCGTTTGCCGTCGAGCAGGATGATACGGTTCCGCTGCGGATCGATCATCGTAATCGCTGTTGGATCGTCCTTCGAAAAATCATAGTAGACTCCTTCCGAAAAAAGGGTCAAAGACTGTTTCGAAGGCTCCTTTTCGTTGGCAAAGTGTATGTCTGTGTCGATCCGGAAGCCTGGTTGCTGGCCGAGTGCAATCGACATCACCGCCCAAGCTAAGGTACCACTGAAAATAGAAAGGACGTTTTTCATAATTTTCCGGCCTACAAAGCTCACCCAATTAACATGCGAACTAACAACAGGATTCATATAGCAAACGCTTAAACGTGCGCCCATACAAATCTCAGTTGAGCAGGAAGGTCACGCAGGTAGCTGGTTTCGTAAGAAAGCGGCTTGGTCGCCGCTCGAAGTCTGCTTTCGAGGCAGTGTCAGCAGTGTCCGGTTTCTAAAAAAACCAGCTACGAAGTCACCACTACGACGCTTGAATGACGCAATAACGCCACACAAATTAAATATGCTAGAATAATAGCTTAAGCACCATTTGCTAGCGATGGAAAAAGCGACTTCATCATGACTGACTTAATGCCGTCGAGACTTTCACGTCCTGTTGTCATCGGGTTGGTTGGCGGCATTGCCTCTGGGAAATCTTACGTCGGCAGCCTGCTAGAAAACCATGGGGCTCAGCGAATTGACGCCGATCGACTTGGCCATCAAGTGCTAATGGAAAAAGACGTCCGTGACCGATTGACGCAGATTTGGGGGTCGAGCGTTTTGACCGAAAACGGCGAAGTTGATCGTACTAAGGTCGGAAAGCTGGTTTTCGGAACATCATTCAACGCTGTCGCCCAACGCAAGCAATTGGAGGCGATCGTTCTTCCCCGAATTCGTTCTTTGGCATTTGAACAAATTGCATCCGTGCGTTCGCTGCCTCAAGTGCCGCTCGCCATTGTGATCGACGCACCGCTATTGATCGAGGCCGGGTGGGAACCGATGTGCGACTTTATTTTGTTCATCGACTCGCCATTTGAAGAACGAATTCAGCGAGCAGCCGCTCGGGGCTGGACGGAACCGCACTTCGCCGCGCGAGAATCCAGTCAAATCTCTCTGGACGCTAAGCGAAAGCGGGCAACGCATTTTATCGACAATAGCCGCGATGCTAACATCACTCAGCAAGTTGATCATTTCTGGACGGACTTGGAACGTTTAGTTCCAAAGAAATCTTAGTAGTTGCAACTTCAATGGAGTCTTCATCCGTGGGACCACTTTGTCATCCGTGGGCCGGCGAATGCGTTTCCCCACGGATGGCATAGCGGTCCCGCGGATAGAACCTTTTCTACTCAAATGCTATTGCTTTTAGTGGTCCGTATTGCTGTTAAGTCAGCAGTCTCCGCTGGCTACCGATTAAACGATTTGATAAGCAGTCATCCGCATGTCCAACGACCGTGATGTTGTTAAGTGAAGTGCTCGAAATCCGGATAGTCCCAAACATTTTGAACGCGTGGGTCTGCTAGGCAACTATACTTTTTGCATTTACCGAACTGGGTGGAGTCGTTGTTCAGGAAAAGACGTCGGCGGAGATGTAGCCCATCTGAACGGCAAGCAACATGGATATTAACGCCATCGCGATCGTGCAAATTTGCATAGCGCTAAAAAACAGGATCGATAGTAAAAGCAGTTTGAAACCAGCGATACCTCGACTTTGAAAAACGTAGATCGGAAAAGCAATAAAGGTAAATAGAATCAAGCC
>JANNNN010000657.1:0-9397 GCA_031398555.1 Planctomycetia bacterium
CGTCAGCAACCGGTGCTCGCCAGCGACCTCTCCTTCGCGTTCGGTTTCTCGCGACACCAGCTACCTATCTGAACCCCAAAGCGAGTCCTTTTCGAGAAGTAGGCGAAGTCGTTTCGCCTCTTGTTCAACCCGATGCAGTACTAAACATCGCAGACCTTTTTGCCGTTTCGTGAGTCCGTGGCTGAAGCGGCCAGCATCAGCCAAAACACCGAACTCCATGAACATTTAGAACAAATGTTCGACACTTTACGTCGCTCGCTTGGCCTCAATTTGGAGCGTTTCGAGCAACTGAAGCGCTTGTAACGGAGTGATCTCGCCGATGTTCAACTCGCGCAATCGGTCAACCACTGGATGCTCGCCGAAATCGAACAGCGTCAACTGAATAGGCGAGTTCGCTTTGCGGCGCGGCGGTGTGATTTTTGAGTCACCACGCGTATTCAAGTGATCCGACTCAAGCTGAGCGAGAATATCTTTCGCCCGTTCGTTCACATTTCGTGGAATACCCGCTATTCGAGCAACGTGAATTCCGTAGCTCTTATCCGCCCCGCCCGCAACGATGCGATGCAGAAACACAATGTTCTCATCCCACTCTTTTACCGCAACATTGAAATTGCGGACGCGCGGTAGCGATTTATCCAGCTGAGTCAGTTCATGATAGTGCGTGGCAAATAGCGTTCTTGCTCCAAGGACATCGTGCAGATGCTCGACGATGGCCCATGCCAGACTCAATCCGTCATAAGTGCTGGTGCCGCGGCCGATTTCGTCCAGGATCACAAGACTTCGTGAAGAGGCCGTGTTGAGAATCCTCGCTGTCTCAACCATTTCAACCATGAACGTACTTTGGCCCCGCGATAGTTCATCGCTTGCGCCAACTCTTGCAAAGATCCGGTCTGCAATGCCTATTCGAGCTCGACGCGCTGGCACGAAACTTCCCAGCTGAGCCATCAAGGTGATCAACGCAACTTGACGAATATAAGTGCTCTTACCAGCCATGTTGGGGCCGGTGATCAACATCACGATGCCATGCTGGCCACCGACATGACAATCGTTGGGTACAAACGTCCCTTTCGATTGCATCACGTCAAGCACCGGGTGGCGACCTTCGACAATCTCCAACTCATCGGAATCGACCATCTCTGGCCGAACGTAGTCCTGACGTTTTGCAAGCTCCGACAAACCCGCCAGAACATCCAGTTCCGCTAGTACAAGCGAATTCTGCTGCAACTCATTTAAATGCTTGGCAACTTCTTCGCGTAGTTGTCCAAACAATTCGACCTCGAGCAGCAAGGCTTCATCGTCCGCCGAGATCACTTTCGTTTCGTACTCTTTCAATTCTTCAGTGATGTAGCGTTCGGCATTCTTGAGCGTTTGTTTGCGGATGAAGTGCGCGGGGATTTTCTCGCGATGCGTGTTGGTTACTTCCAAGTAATAGCCAAACACTTTCGTATAGCCGACTTTTAGGCTCGTGATTCCGGTCAGTTCAATTTGGTCAGCTTGATACTGAGCGATCCATTGCTTTCCGCCCGAGGCGAGATTGCGAAGTTCATCAAGTTTGCTGTTGAAGCCATCGCAAATGAAGCCTCCATCGCGCAAGTGCAATGGGCAATCTTCATTAAGCGCCAAAAGCAATTTATCTCTCAGCGATTCACACAACAGCAAGTGTTGCTCGAGCACTTGCAACCGAGGGCTGCGCCTGGCGGCCAACATGGCTTTCAATTTCGGCAACTGCGCCAATGTCCAGCCGACTCGACGAAGATCGCGTGGACTAGCTCGACCGGTTGCAACTCGCCCAAGCAGGCGTTCGAGATCATAAATGTTGCTCATCGCCTCCCGCACACCGGCTCGCAGTCGATTGTCGCCCAACAACTCTTCGATCGCGCCATGTCGAGCACCAATGTCGCTAATGCTCGTCAGCGGGTTGGAAATCCACGAAGCTAGTAAACGAGCACCCATCGAAGTGCTTGTCTCGTCGAGCACACTTAGGAGGGAACCTTCGCGGCTGCGATCGCGCATCGTGTGCGTGATCTCCAGGCTTCGGCGAGTAGCCGCGTCAATCTCCAACGTACGACCCGTTCGGTACGGCAGCAGCTGACGCAAGTGGCCAAGCGATGTCTTCTGAGTCTCTTGCAAGTAGGCTAGTACCGCTCCGGCGGCGGCAATCGCGGGCGAATCGTTTTCAGAATCCCAGCCCATGCCATCGAGACTTGCGACTTCAAAATGTCGGCACAATTGTCGGGTCGATTCCTCAGCTCCGAACTGCCAAGCAGGCCGCAACGTTACAGCCCAATCGTAACTGTTTCCGCGCGACATCAGACCATCGTCATCGCGAATCAGCACTTCCGAAGGTTCAAGCCGGGCGAGTTCATCGAAAATTCGCTTGCGTGAGAACAGTCCCGCTTCGAATCGCCCCGTCGACAGCTCCGCCCACGCGACACCAACGATCGTCTCCTCGTTCGCATTAGTGGGAACGCCAGGTTTGGGCGAGAACACCGCAACTAACAGATTTGTATGCAGTGGATCGAGCAGGGCTTCATCGGTCAGTGTTCCGGCTGTAACAATTCGGGTGACTTCGCGGCGGACTATGCCTTTTGCTTCGCGTGGATCTTCAACTTGATCGCACACTGCAACTCGGTAACCCTGCCGAATCAACTTAGCTAGATAGCCTTCCAGTTGATGGTAGGGAAAGCCTGCCATCGGTACCGGGTTTTCACCTTTATCGCGAGTCGTCTGCGTTAGTCCGAGCACTTTCGCACAAGTCTTTGCATCCTCATGAAACACCTCATAGAAATCCCCCATGCGAAACAGCAGAATCGCATCCGGGCAAGCCGCTTTGGCGTCTTCATACTGACGCATCATGGGCGAAAGGTTCATGCTTTACATTCAAAACGTGGCAGTGATCGGGCGCCCGCCGGTTTACCTGACGGATAACTTGCTGAGAGTATCTACAATCGCACAGCAGAATCAAGGCGTGCGAAATCTGCACAGCATGGTTATCACTGACTCCAATTTCAAGTTGTGATAAACTGTCAGGTTAGAAAACCCAAATGGAACAATCCGACAAGCGACGTATTTACACAAGCTTTTTCGCTCAATTAGTCGAAAATTAGACGCCAAGGGCAGTTGATATTCGAAGTAACTCGGACTTACCAACCGTGGCGAATGCTGCCAGCATCCACACCGGCGCTGGCAGCGCGGGCCACGATAGGCGCCGATCAAGATTTCAGGGTAAATAATGAAAACGACTGCGATACTACTGCTGTGCCTAAGTTGCAGCACGCTCTCCGCCTCAGAGCCATTGCTTGAGCACGTCGACGTTTTTCCAGCAGGTATGAACGGTATTGCGCTCTACCGTATTCCCGGGATGGTGGTCACACCGAAAGGGACTGTGCTTGCTTATTGCGAGGCTCGCAAGGACAGCAAGTCCGATTGGGGCGAAATCGAAGTCCATTTGCGACGTTCGACGGATGGCGGCAAGATATGGGAGGCTCCAATGCACATCGCGCATATGGCTGATCGTATCGAAGGGAATCCGCGTAAGCCGACCGGTGGTGATCATGAACAGACAGTAAACAATCCGGTCGCGATCGTTGATCACATCACTGGTTACATCGAGTTTCTATACTGCGTCAATTATGCTCGCTGTTTTTCAATACATAGCACAGATGATGGACTGACGTGGAGCACGCCCACTGAAATCACTGCCGCGTTCGAACCGTTTCGTTCAAAGTATGCTTGGAAAGTCATCGCGACGGGACCAGGGCACGGAATTCAACTGAAGAGCGGTCGATTGGTGGTGCCGATCTGGTTGGCTTACGGTAAGACTGGTGACCACGCGCCATCAGCTTCGGCAACAATTTATAGCGACGATCACGGAAAGACTTGGCAAGCCGGTGAGATCGCAGTCCCGGATGAAGGTGAGTTTGGCGACCCGAATGAAACGATGATAACAGAATTGTCCGATGGTCGTGTCATGTTGGTCTCGCGTAGTGTTTCCAAGCCGAATCGCAAGTTAATTACCATCAGTGCTGATGGAGCGACGGGCTGGAGCGTCCCGGCGTTCCATGAACAACTGTGGGAACCGATTTGCATGGCGAGCATCGTGGCCTATCCCTCAAAGAGCGGGACATTGATCTTTTCGAATCCGCACAGCTTGGGACGCGACAAAGATGGCAACGAAATTCCGGCCGGTCGTGGCAAACGGCAAAACTTGTCGATCAAGCTCAGCCCTGATGATGGTAAGACTTGGCCAATCAGCACGGTATTGGAATCCGGCCCCAGCGCTTACTCGGATTTGGCCGTGTTGCCCAGCGGAACAATTCTCTGTCTCTACGAAGGAGATAACACAATGCGCTGTGCCAGATTCAATCTTGACTGGCTAACTAATCCCCCAAAATGATCCTGCCGGCTGCATGAATTCCTCCTATTCCGTATAAAAGCCAACCCTCGAGTACATCATGAAAAGAACCGCATTACTCTCGTTTGCAGTCGCTTTGACCACTTCGCTAGCTTCCTTGTACGCTGCCGATCCGAAACCTCCGAAGGGTTTTCGTACTCTGTTCAACGGCCAAGACCTTGCCGGCTGGTACGGCTGCAATCCGCACGAGTCGGAAAAGCTGACAGGGGAAAAAAAGGAAGCCAATCTCGAGCAACAGCGGGCTGAGTTTGCAAAGCATTGGAAGGTGGAAGACGGTGAGTTGGTGAATGTTGGAACCGGTCCCTACGCAACAACGGAAGAAGACTTTGGTGACATCGAGTTAATGATTGAATACAAGACAGTGACCGGCGCGGACAGCGGCATTTATCTTCGGGGAACACCTCAAGTGCAGATTTGGGACAAGAACCAAAAGTTCAATCCCAAGAACGCAAATCGAAAACCACATCAAGGTTCTGGGGGCCTATTCAACAACGCGCCCAACACGCTCGGGAGAGATCCCATCGCATTGGTCGACAAACCATTCGGTCAGTGGAATACGCTGAAGATTCGGCAGATCGGCGCGAGGACTTGGGTTACGCTAAACACTCGCTTGGTCGTTGAAGGTGCGGTCATGGAGAACTACTGGGACCGATCCAAGCCGCTTGCGGCCAAGGGGCCGATCATGTTGCAAACGCATGGTGGCGAGATCCGCTGGAGAAATATCTTCCTTCGGGAGATCGGTGAGCGCGAAGCGAAGGAGGTTCTAGCGAAAACGCCCGAGTTGCCCAACCCAACTTACTATGATGTAGCATATGGTCCCCATCCGAAGCAGTTGTTGCACTTCTGGCAAGCCAAGTCAGATCGTCCGACTCCAGTTTTACTGTTCATTCACGGTGGAGGTTGGAATGCGGGCGGACGACTAAGTGGATTGTCAACAATGTTGCCAAAAATGCTCAGTGAAGGTGTGTCCGTTGCATCGGTTGAGTATCGATTCATTGCCGAAGCGACCGCTGATGGTGTGACTCCACCAGTGAAAGGTCCCTTGCACGATGCGGCTCGCGCGCTTCAGCTGGTGCGCAGCAAATCAACAGAATGGAATATCGACAAGAATCGAATCGCGGCCAGTGGCGGATCAGCCGGCGCGTGTACTTCGTTGTGGCTTGCTTTTCATCCCGATCTCGCGGACCCACACAGCGAAGATCCCATCTCGCGAGAATCCACTCGCTTGCTGTGCGCCGCTGTAACAGGCGCACAAACAACCCTTGATCCCAATCAGATGAAAGACTGGACACCCAACAGCCGCTACGGTGGTCATGCGTTTGGTTTTAAGGGGGATGCAGCGCAGAAGCTTTCGCAATTCGACGAATTTTTAGCGAAACGAGAATCCATCTTACCTTGGATTGCTGAGTACTCACCCTACGCGTTGGTCAGCTCGGACGATCCGCCTGTCTACCTTTACTACGCAACGCCACCCGCCCTCGGGCAAGATCAAAAAGATCCAACCCATACCTCCAACTTTGGTGTCAAACTTCAAGAGCATTGCCGCGATGTAGGTACGGCATGTGAGCTTTATTACCCGGGTGCGCCTGATGCAAAACACGACTCAGTTCAGGCATATCTGCTGGAGAATCTCAAAATTGGGAAGTGAACCGAATATCGGGCGTGGCGAAAGCCAGCCACGCTAAAATAGTATGCAAATAAAGTTCCAATTTTACTCCCATCGACGTTTTGTGACCTAGGATTCAATTTGAGACGAGAAGTGCTTCTGGAGAAGCCTGCACTGCATGTAATTGCCCCTACATGTTGATAGCAATGGTTGAAAGGATCATCAGCGCCAACTTCCGTGTCATTTTACGTACGCACGAAGTCGTTTTGAGGGGTAAGCACTATGAGCCGTTTGAACGGAAAATTTGTTCGAGAAACTCGTCGGGCTGCCATTCTAACTCTGTTTGTGATTCTCCTGCCGGTCTTGTTAGTCATGTTGGGTTTCTCAGTGGACATGGCCTACATGCAACTCGTGCAAACCGAAATGCGGCTTGCGTCGGATAATGTCGCCCGAGTTGCGGCGGACAGTTTATCTCGCTACGAAAGCGAATCGCAGGCAATCACTGCTGGAGTAAATGTCGCAGACGATTTCACCGTTGCTGGTAAACCTCTCCGCTTGAGCGCCAATGATTTCGATTTTGGTCGTGCTTCAGCTGGCGTTTCGGGCGCCTTCGTCTTTGACACCAATGGATCTCCCGCGAATGCAGTGAGAGTGAATGCAGTCCGCAACTCTTCGAACCCTGACGGAAACGTTCCGCTTTTCTTCAGTCGAATTCTTGGTAGTCCAGAATACTCGCCACACGTCTCTGCGACTGCCTCGTTTGTAAACGTCGATATATGCTTGGTGCTCGATCGGTCGACCAGCATGAAGTTTTTGGTAAATTCTAATGAGTCGGGCATGTCGATCAATGATCGTCGTTTCTGCAAAGCGCCGCCGACGGGTTCGCGCTGGGCGGCCCTCGATTCGGCGGTCAAGGTCTTTACCGAAGTATTAAACGGCAACACGTCTGATGAACAAGTCAGTATTGTGACGTTCGGAAGCGATATCAATAGTGTTGCACCGGGGCTATGCGGACGACTTGCCGCCGCGACGGTCAATATGCAACTTTCCACTAACCTGAGCGCGGCCGACGGAACTATAAACACACTCTCAAATATCGTCTGGAATGGAAACACAGAAATTGCGTCAGGCATTCAGCTTGGAACTCAAGAGCTAACGAGCGCAAGAACAAGGCGGCTGTCTGACAAAGTGATGATTGTGCTTACCGACGGATATCCAACGGCCGGTGATGCGGTAGCGGCCGCCACTGCCGCAGCTGCACAAAAAATTGTGGTCTATGCAATCACTTTCGGTCCAGACGGTGATCAGGATCATATGAGAGACGTTGCTGCAGCTGGAAATGGTGAACATGCACACGCCGCTGACGAAGCTACACTTAAAGAGATCTTCAAGCGGTTTGCTGCCAAGGCGACAATTCTAATTCAGTAGGCGACTAGGAAGTCCAAGCCCCGCCTTCGCCAGCGGAGACTTACAGAGCAAGATGGTCGCTGTTGAACAACCGAACTTCGGCATCAAACTTGCATGCGGTGTTGTCAACAACTACTCCATCCCTACGGAGTAAGATCTTCCGCATTGACTCACAAGCCCCCTCAAGGAGATTTCTAGTGCCATCGCTCATAGAGGACTATGCGTTGATCGGTGATTGTCGAGGGGCGGGATTGGTAGCCAAGAATGGCTCGCTCGATTGGCTCTGTGTCCCTAGGTTTGATTCCCCAGCCTGCTGTGCGGCGTTGTTGGGTACTCCTCAGCATGGATTTTGGCGTATCGCGCCAACGTCAACTGTGAAGTCTATTCGCAGAAGTTATCGTCACGGAACAATGATACTTGAAACCGAAATGGAAGTGGACGGAGGGGTCATTCGTTTAATTGACTTTATGCCTCCGCAAACTCGCGAGGCCGACGTCTTTCGCTTGGTACAGGGGGTGCGTGGCGAAGTCACACTTAACAGTGAGTTGCGATTGAGATTCGACTATGGCTCGATCGTGCCTTGGATACGACGCACTGAACGCGGAATTTGTGCAGTCGCTGGCCCGGAAAGCGTGTACTGCTTTAGCGACATGCGAATGGAGATCGAGAACGAGACCGCCAAGTCCAACTTCACAATCGCTGCAGGACAGCAAGTGACGTTTCAGTTGTCCTGGGCGTCCACTTACAATCCGCCTCCCTTGGAAAAACATTCGCTGCAAACACTCGAAAATACTAATGTCTGGTGGCAAGAATGGTCGGAGCGTTGCACCTATCAAGGCGAATGGAGAGAAGATGTACTCCGCTCTCTGATTACACTCAAGGGTCTAACGTATGGTCCCACCGGCGGCATCGTCGCGGCCGCCACGACATCATTGCCAGAGCACATAGGTGGATCGCGGAACTGGGACTATCGCTACTGCTGGATACGCGACGCAACCTTCACTTTGTACGCGCTGCTTGTAGGCGGGTACACCGAAGAAGCCAAAGCTTGGCGCGCTTGGCTGGTCAACGCGGCAGCCGGGAATCCATCGCAGTTGCAAATTATGTATGGGGTGGCCGGAGAGCGTCGGCTGACGGAACTCGAATTGGACTGGCTGCCCGGATACGAAAATTCGAAGCCCGTGCGGATTGGCAATGCCGCTTTCAAACAGCATCAACTCGATGTGCCAGGAGAAATCATGGAGGCACTGCACCTCGCCCGTCGCTATGGACTGGACCCCAGCGAAGACGCTTGGCGAGTTCAATTGGCCGTCATGGAGTTCTTAGAGTCGCAGTGGTTGGAACCTGACGAAGGCATTTGGGAGATGCGAGGTCCCCGGCGTCACTTCACGCATTCCAAAGTTATGGCGTGGGTGGCCGCTGATCGCGCCGTCAAGGATGTCGAGCAATATGGGCTCAGTGGTGATGCGACGCGATGGAAGCAACTTCGCGACACTATTCATCGGCAAGTTTGCGAGCAAGGTTTCAATTCCGACATCGGCGCTTTCGTGCAGTACTATGGAGCCACCGAACCCGATGCAAGCCTCCTGATGCTGCCACTTGTCGGCTTTATCGATGCAAAAGATCCTCGCATGCAGGGTACTGTAAAATTGATTGAAGAGCGGCTGGTGACGGATGGCTTTGTTGATCGATATCGGACGGAGGAAGCACTGGACGGCTTGCCCCGCGGCGAAGGGGCCTTTCTATTGTGCTCGTTTTGGCTGGCAGATAACTATGCTCTGGCAGGAAGGCGGTCGGAAGCTCGCGAACTATTCGCATCAGAAATTTTGGGTTGCCAAGCAAATAACGTCGCCACTTGTGCGGTTGCTGTAACAACAGTTGCAGCCACTCAATGCCCTGGCGGCGGACCCAATCCGGGGCGCGCTGAAGATCACCCGCCCAGTGGTTGAACAATCCTCCGACACCAATGC
>JANNNN010000667.1:0-1936 GCA_031398555.1 Planctomycetia bacterium
TTAGCCGAAGTGCGCTAGAGAGCGTCCCTTTTTGGGAGTACAACTGATTTGTTGATAAGACTAAACCACCGTAATTACCAAATCCGATTCAACCCCCTTAGCACGACGCTCTCCAGTGCGTTCCGGCTGATACTCGCAACCCGAAAATTAGAGTTTGACGCTCCACTAGGCTTCCAGCCTGGGTTCACCTACGACGCAGAGTATTTATCCGTGGGAAGAGCATATTTCTTTCCCACGGATGACAAAGTGGTCCCACAGCTGGAAAGAACAAACTGTTAGTCAGGAATCGCCTCTGGATAGCCATTAAACGATTTGGTTGGCGACTTCTTTGAAAGCCAAATACACCACGCGTCTTCTATCCTGCCCGTCGCGTTCATTTGGTATAAACTTATCCCAAGACGCTCACTCTCCTTACCCCGACTCAATTCAACTGCGCAAATGAGGCATCAGCCATGCAGCGTCGGCCATTTATCTTCGGAACAGCGGTTGGAATAATCATGAATCAAGCACTTGCCGGTCCGCACCCTGATCCTGTCATGCAGCTCGAAGCCGCTTCGCGAGTCTTAGCTGATTCAGTGAAGTCTGGCCAAGTCCGCGCGGCGACCATCGTGGCTTCCATTGGAAATCATTCGATCGAGCGGGCTTTCGGTGAAGCGGGCCTCGATAGTTCATTCTTGCTCGGTTCGATCTCCAAGCCGATCTGCGTGGCGGCGGTGATGTCGTTGTACGAGAAGAAGGCATTTCAATTAACTGATCGTGTTCAGAGTCACCTCCCCGAGTTCAAAGGGGAGGGCCGCGAGCGCGTTACCATCCAGCATCTGCTGACGCATGTTTCAGGCTTACCTGACCAGTTGCCCAACAACGCACTGCTGCGTAAAAGCCATGCTCCGCTCTCCGAGTTCGTCGCTGGCGCGATGCAAGTCCCATTGGGCTTTGAACCCGGCACTAAGTATGAGTACTCGAGTATGGCGATCCTGCTTGCGACTGAAATCGCCCAGCGTTTATCGGGGAAGAATTTTTTGCAATTGGTTGATGAAGCAGTATTTCAGCCACTGAAGATGACTCACTCGGCGATAGGGCTAGGAAGTTTCGAGCTGGAATTGGTAGTTCCTGTACAAACAGAGCATGCGGCCCCTGAAGCTGGTGGCGGCGATCCGAGTGCGAAAGAATGGGATTGGAACAGTCGCTATTGGCGCGGTCTGGGTGCGCCTTGGGGTGGTGTTCATGCATCGGCAGGCGATGTTGCCAAGTTTCTCGACGGATTTGTAAACATCAGGGAGAAATTCTTGCCCGCAGCGACGGCAAGTTTAATGATTCGCAATCACAATCCGCAGAACTTAGTCGCGCGAGGGCTTGGATTCGCGATCGGTCCCTCGATCAGCAAAAACTGCTCTAAGCTCGCGTTTGGTCATACTGGATCAACGGGTACAATTGCGTGGCTGGATGTTGAACGCAAAACGGGTTGCGTGATTTTAACATCGTTGCCAGGACAAGCCGTGAAACTCCATCCGAGAGAGCTGGCGGCTGAGAGGTTGTAATGTTTACGGACTCCAGTGTCGCCTTTCGCTCCGAGAAAGGACCGCAGGGAAACCCTAGAATTCGTGCGTTTTTCGCGGCCCACGCTACTTTCGCGGATAGGCTGTGAATCTATTGACCAAAAGTGGTAGAGCAATTTAATGCTGCTACAACATCTTGGGACCGCATTTTATCCGATCGTCTACCGGTTGGTTAAGCTGCGTAGGATTTGAATAGATTCACAGCCTAGTGCTTTGTCCAAGTTAGATTTTGGGTTAGTGAGGGTGACAAACAACAGGATGTTAGCCGACAACATGGAACGGGAGAACGAGGCTCTGCCGAGCAAGTCTCCACAGCCCGTTAGACTCGGGCTGTACCTACAGACGCCCATCACTTTGATGAAAAACTCACGGATACTCGT
>JANNNN010000690.1:0-4759 GCA_031398555.1 Planctomycetia bacterium
CTCATCGGCGGTGCAATCTCTATTCGTGATTGCCCTTCGAGAATGCGTCGCACGACAGGCCCCGCGTTGGGATTTGGATGAGTTACGAAGACAAATTGATGATCTCGGAATTTCTCCGTCAGCTGCAGGAGCGCGGAACAGATCGACTCGAGCGGTTTGCCAAAGTTCTCACGACGATGCGCGGTCAGCACCACGAGTTTTTCCGATTCGCGAGCTTTCGATAAGTTGTCAATGCCTTCGCGCTTCAGCGTCCATTGCAGAGCATCGACAACCGGATTGCCGCTAACAATGACCCTCGACGGATCGATCCCTTCTTTGACCAAAGCATCACGAGCGAACTCAGTGGGAGCACAATGCAAGTCGGCTGCTAGCGTCGCGATTCGGCGATTCAATTCTTCCGGCCAAGGCGAGGATAAATCTCCAGTTCGCAAGCCGGCTTCGACATGCACAACCGGTAAACGCGAATAGAAAGCGGCTAGTGTGATCGCAGCACAGGTAGCCGTATCGCCCTGCGTAACAACCACATTCGGTTTATGCTCGCGAAACACTTCATCCACTCGCGACATGCAACCACCGAAAAGGGACGGCAAGCCCGAATGCGACTTCATCAACTCAAGAAGAATGTCAGGTTTCAATTGAAAATAGTCGAGCATCGGTTCGGCCAAATCCGCATGCTGGCCGCTGTGACACACGATTGTTTCAATCTGCGGATGACTCTGCGCAGCCCAAATCAATGGCGCTAACTTGATAATCTCTGGGCGGGTGCCCATCGCAATCATGACTCGCAATTTCTGAGAAGATTCAGTTTGGTTTGTCATCAACTTTACTAATATCTGTAGCTGGATTCGTAAGCAGCCGGTTTTTTTCAATCACTCGTTTTCCTCGCTCCCAGGCTCTGCCTGGGAACGCACTGTCTTGGAGGCTCCGCCTCGCCTTTTTTCGCCTATTCTGAACGGCAGGCGGAGCCTGCAATGCAGTGGGTTCCAAGGCAGAGCCGTAGTGCCTTGGAACCAGATGCAAAGCGGATGCTAGCCGCTCATGTCCCCCGTTCATTGCCGTACCACAAAATATGAGCTCTAGGACAGTAACGCATTTCGTGTTTTTGACACCAGGGCAACAACCACTCTTCTTGCCTCCGAAGCAGCTCGGAGTCGACTCCTTGCGGCATAAGTAAGATGCGACTGCGCTCGACTTTTCCGTCAAACTGCTCAAAATAGCATAGCACTTCGTCGGCATCGCTGGGGCTGTCGACCACGAATTTCAACTGATAGTCGTGGTCGGCAATTAACTTTTGCACGACGTCCACCCGCTCGCGTCGGGCTTGATGGGTGGCATGCCAACTGCCAGCCGTTTCGAGGCTCGGGGCCGAACTGGCCAGTTTGGGACTGATCGAAATCAGATCGCATTCCAGCGAATGATAAACTGTGCCGGCTGTTTCAATGGTAATGTGTTTTTGATGGCGGCGGAGAGCTTGGCAGAGCTCGATCAGCGGGCGGTGGATCATCGGTTCGCCGCCAGTGATCACAACGTGCGGAACGTCGAGAGCCAGTATTTTCGTCAGCACCTCGTCAACGGATAAATGCGGCCCCTCAGGTTTCCACGAGGCAAAGGGCGTGTCACAAAACCAGCACCGAAGATTGCAACCGCTGGTCCGAACGAAAACGCTGGGCGTACCGGTCAGCAGCCCCTCGCCCTGATTGCTGGCGTAGATCTCGCAAATGCGAATGAGCGCCCCCTTTCGATTTAGAGGTTCGCGTTGCATACTGCCATTTCTAGATCGATTGTCAAAATAACCCCTACTTCAGCCAACGGTGACTGCAAGTGCCTACAAATTTCCGCAAAGAACTCGAAGTATTCGACAACAGCTTTCCGGACCGTGATTATCAGATTGAAATCCGCTGCCCCGAGTTCACGTCGGTCTGCCCGAAAACTGGCCAGCCCGATTTTGGTGTGCTGGTTTTCCGCTATGTGCCAGACAAACTGTGCGTGGAACTCAAGAGCCTCAAACTGTACCTACAACGCTTCCGAAATGAAGGGATCTTCTACGAAAATGTCACGAATTGCATTCTCGACGATTTCGTAGCCGTGTCCAAGCCTCGGCGAGCCACTCTCGAAAGCCATTGGGGAGCTCGCGGCGGAATCACTAGCATCATAACCGTCGAATACAACGCCAATAAGTAACCAGTGACGCTCCGCCGTCGCGATTGTTCCTACTTTTAAGTATAAGGGCCATCTACGTGACTGACTCAACCTCGATCATTCTCAGCGGCTTTGCGGACGAAGCGGCCAACCAAAAGCTCGCCGTTCAGCAGTTCGCCGCCCTGGCAGCCGCCGGACTCCAGCATTACTCCATACGCTTCATCGACGTTGGCAGTGGCATCAAAAACTCGATGGCGCTGACGACTGAAGAATTAGAAACAGTCTGCACGCTGCAAGCCGAATACGGATTGAAAGTCGCCACAGTCGGCTCTCCGATCGGCAAAGTCAAATTGCTCGACGTTGATGATGGCACTTTAAACCGCTTTGTGCCCTTCAAGCAATACCTCGAAACCGAAGTCAATCACGCTTGCGAAGTAGCTTCGACGCTCAACACAAAACTTATCCGCGGCTTTGCTTTTTATCATCCGAAAGGCACCGATCCATGGCAACATATTCCCCAAGTTGTCGATCAGTTAGGACAGGTTGCTGACGTCTGCGATAAAGCCGGTCTAACTTTTGGGCTCGAAGTCGAAGCCAATCTAGTCGGCCAGTCAGGGAAGCTGCTAGCTGAGATCCATCGCAAAGTCGCTAGCGACGCACTGGTTTTGATTTTTGATGGTGCGAACTTGGTCTGCCAAGGAATGACTCCTGACGAAGTGTTCGGCGAGTACCTCGCGATGAAGCCTGGACTTGGTTGGGTTCACATCAAGGATTACCGCCATCCATCCGCCACACAGCGACTGGAGCACGTTGACGAAGCCTCACTGAAAAATTTTGTTCCCGCCGACTTGGGGGACACTGGCCACGAAGCGATCCTTCGCGATTTGACTACAGACCTTCCTCGCATCGATGCCAAGATGAAGCGCCGCGGTGCTCCCGGAGTGATCTTTGACCTCGAGCCGCACGTTAAAGGTGGCGGCCAATTCGGCGGCTTCTCCGGCCCAGACGGTTTCGGCGTCGCGCTTCGCGGCCTGTGCAAAGTCCTCGATTATGTTGGCATCGATTATCACCTTACTGACTTCGATGACATCTTGGCTAGACGCTAAGTCTTGCTTGAGTGCACTCGGGACCACCGCGTTATGAAGCAGGGTTAAGAAAAGTGGCAGGCAGCGCCTCGCTCGCCCGTTAACAAGGCCTGCGAGCATGGGAACTGCCTTTCTCAACATCACTCAGCGGAGCGTTACTAAAGTCACATATTCTGTTTGTTCGTCGGTCTCTACGATCGGACGTGACATTGCGACAGGGGAATCATTCCGCCAGTCGCAGCCCCATAAGTATGCCGTACCGTCTACGGTTTCGTAACCAAACGCACCGCGATTAACGGCGCTGGTATCGGTAGTCGTTAATCCGACTTTCTCTAATTCAGTCAGGCGAGTAGGCCAACGTCCTTCTTGATGCTTAAATTGTCGCAACGCGATGGCTGTTAACGTCAAGCGCCGGTTGGTCTCCGCATTCTCCATCGCTGCCGCCATCTGCTCGGCGGCGGGTAGTAAACGGAGAATCCAAATACTGGCTCCATCCACATCAAAGGTTGCATCGCGCTTGACGATTTTCTCCATCGCCATTCGGCTGGCCGATCTCAATCCCGCGATATCCGCTGACCCAACTTCGATTAGATCGTCATAGGCCTCGAAAATTCGTAGCCTGCCGGTCTCAAGGAGTGGAACGAACGCTGCTTCATTTGTACCCGCAATTCTGGCCAAATCACCCGAGGCCACGTCGTCACCGAACATGGCTCTTTCGTTCATTAACAGCGTCTTCCACTTAGCCGAAGAAAAACGAATTGGAGGGACAATCTCGCGCAATTCGCTCAGCTTTTCAGGTGGCCAGCTCTCACTTAACAGCGAGCGCTGAATTTCCCGGTACTGGGAACCTAAAATTGCTGAGCTAACCAGCTCGACGACGAGACACATATCCGAGTCCACCGCATCGGCAACAGTTCCCATCGATTTCAAATCCTGAATAGCTCGGTCAACTTCCTTGTTGTAAAACGTGTATTCGAAATCAAGTTGCAGCAATCGTGCGACACTTCTCGATTGTTGGTATTGCGGCAAGAGCGTTTGCACGCCTTGAAACTCGATAGGAAATTGAACGGGTGTAGGCCACTGTTTAAGCTGATGGACTTGCTGAATCAAGCCTTGCATTTCATCGAGATACTCTTTCACTGTCGACGCGTCACGCCACTCGACGCTTGGATCAAGTTCCTTAAGCTCATCTCCATTGCCCATGATGGGCAAACCAGCCACCGACGCCAGCTGCGAATTTACAGAGACGCTGTCGAGCAGATTCAACCATGACTGAGCGCCTTCGGGATGCGTGTGGGTTCGATACCATTGCTCAAACGACGCGTTATCGTATGGCTCTCCGGCGCGCGTCAACTGGCTTAAGTTCGCTTTAAGTTGCGCAGCAGCGCTGAACTCACGAAAACCGAGGATGACTGCGCCGATTAAGAACAGGACAATCGGTACGGACGCCCCAATCACCAGCCACCGCAAGCCACGTCGCGGTGACGCAGACACTCGAATCGATTGATGCTGACTTGGTGCTATTGCTAAGTTCA
>JANNNN010000720.1:0-4093 GCA_031398555.1 Planctomycetia bacterium
ATCGCGATACCGTCAACGACGTCACCCTTTCAAGCGGCTGGAATGGTCCCTACTTGCAACTCGGTGTTGGTCAGAGCGAAGTTCTCGATGGATGGGGGGCTGTTCCAACTTTGGTCGTTAACTCGGGTGATTTCGATATCGTATCACTCGGATCTGATGGCGATTCAATATCACCCGAAGATGGCTACCGCGCGGACATGACTACAACCGTTCAAACACGTGAATACTTGAGCAGCGTCACGTTCCGACTTTTCGCCATCGACGGATTGACTGGCACGCGCATCGATCCGAGTCCTACTGGGACCGAGCAACTGGGCGTACTTTTCTACGGAGTGAATGCAACCGGAGGTACAGACGGCTCGATCGCTGAACAGATGCTGGTCGTTCCAAACTCAATAACGTTCGAACACCGACGATCCGAGACGCTCAGTACAACCTTTGCTGCCCGGGCGATCCAATGGAACGACACCGACAGTGACAACGTGTTAGACGTTGGAGAAGCAATAGTCAAAAAAAGCTTCGTGCATTATCCAAGCTTGCATCCAGCCGCTGATGTACGCGTTGAAATGGAGCTCCGTTAATCGGTCTGCCAATCATGTTCAACCGCAACCACACAATACTGCTTATCACTAGACAGGTGTTGGCACGTATTGACTTGCGTGGCAGAAAACGGTTTAGCGTAAAGCAAATCTGGACCGCGCCAAGTCGCGACTATGATACGATCCTGCCTGAAGTCGCGCGGGTGATCAAGCTGGGAAAGCACGCACTCGGTCGAGTGACCATCGTTAGTCCAGATTTCTGGACTGACATTCTGAGCATTCCGCCGGATGTTGCAGCCATCGCCAGTGAAAATGAAATTAATCAAGCCCTTGCACTCGAAGCCGAAGTGGACTCTGGGCTATCTGCTTTTGATTCGCGAACGAGCGTTATGCAAATTGCGGATTTAGATGATCGTAGCGAAAATTGCCAGTGGTGTGTCTCGCAAGTGCAGCTAGAGCATATCCAAGAATTATCGCACGCGCTTCGAACCTTCGGCGGAAAATTGCATAGCGTTGCCCATCCGATTATAGCCCAGTTAATTTCCGCTGAACGATTTTCAGTGGAAAGCGTTCAGGGACTACTCGATACTTGGCGCGACCTAGCGACGCTGGGCACCGATGAACTCCAGACGCTTGCAAGCGCTTGGGCCACCTGTTTATCGCAGACTCCGCCGCATCCATTGTTGGTCTTGAATGCTCGCGAACTGACACCGACATCGAAACCGCTTGTGATGACCGCTTCGCTTGCACTCCTGGCTGCTGGTGGATGTGGGCTCTGGCACTGGCAGACTCAAAAAAGTCTGACACTGGCAACGCAGGCGATCGAGCAAATTGAAAAACAACAAAGCAAACACGAGGCAAGTGAAGCTTCACTGAAGAACACTGAGGCTTCAGCCGTTCAGCTTGGGCAAGAAGTGGTTAAAACGCAAGCCATTCGTCAAATCGCCGAGCGACAACTGCATTTAGCAGGCGTAATGCATTTACAACACAACCGTCGGTGGTTAGCACTTGTCGACGCATTGGCGGAATCGGCTAGTGAAACCTGCTGGGTGCAGAAAATTGAATCGAATTCGGTGCAAGTAGTTGTTCATGGCCTCGCACTGGACAACGCTGCGGCCAATGGTTTTGCCGGTCGATTGGAGTTGGAGCTCAAGGGAAGTGGCTGGAGAACGGCACCGGCGGCGACAGGCGTATCGCCCCACAACTTAGTTGCGTTTCAGATCGTGCTAATAGCCATGTTAAAGCCAGTCGACGATGCCCATGTTAACCCTCAGATTACTTTGAAGCAAAACTCCAGCGTTGCCCCGAATGCGCTCGTGGGGAGTACCCAGCCATGAGCCCGCGTCCAACGCTTCAAAAACGAATATTCGCCGTCTGTGGACCAGCCCTGGGCGTTGTGTTGGCCTACAACTTTGCGTTTTATGGTCCGCTACAGCGAAGTTTGAGAGCGGAGCGGACAAAGCTCCACAAGATGGAAGTCGCTGCTGCTCGCCGACCGAATACGCAATTGCTTGCCGAGAAACTAGCAAAAGCGGAAGCTAATGTTCAATCATTAACCCAACAAATCAGTGAAGCGAAACAAGTTGGGTCACACCTAGTTTCGCGGCGAGACGATTTGCGGAGTGAGTTTCTGCAATCAAATTCGCCCGCCAGCGCGATGGCTGAGACTATCTCTTTGCTCAGCCAGCACGGTTTGCAATGTATCAACAGCTCGCCCGTGGCAGCTCAAAATAGCAATGCTCCGTTTTCAAATTCGCTCAAGCCGGTCGCGGTGCTGCTCGGTGAAGCTACCAGCCCCAATACCGACATGCTCGATCGACGTGAAATGCGTGTAACCCTTCGTGGTCGCTTTCAGGATATACAAAGCGCCTTACGTGAAATCCAAGCCGCCCCGCTTGGCGTTTTCACTGTGTCGTTGGAGATGGAAGACTCCGACGCTCACTCTGATATTCGCATTTGGATCTTAACCATCGCGGTTTAGGGGCGTTACATTCATGGCTGCACTCGCCGAACTCCAAGCACTGCCCTTGGCAACGTTGGATTTGGACAATGTCCGAATCGATCCAACGTGGGCGCTACGTGTCCCTGCCGCCTATGCACTGCGAAAACGAATCCTGCCGCTTTGCAAACTTGATGATGATGTGGTTGTGGCCTGCGTCCGCGCGATCGACGCCCAAACACACAAAGCACTTCAAAGCTACTTGAAATGCGATTTCACGCTGGTTGAAGTCAGTCTCGAGTCCATGCGTACAGCACTGGCGCGAGTTTACGATAGCCCATCCATGATTGGAGCGGCGATAGGCGTTCGGTCGAGTGAAACACAGGGTGAAGTCGACAACACCGTTACGGTTTGCGATGAGTTGCTGCAGGCCGCAATTCTTCGAGGGGCTTCCGACATCCACCTGGTTCCGAACGCGACTTCTCTTTCGGTTCTGCTGCGAGTCGAGGGAATACTGGAACTCTATCGCGATTTGCCACTTTCACTTCAGCCGCTCGTGCTCAGTCGGCTTAAAGTACTAGCCGGGATGGATATCGCCGAAAAACGCGCCGCTCAAGACGGCCGTATTACATCGAAGCTGAACGGCTCGCGCAGCTCGATCGATATTCGCGTAGCTACCCTGCCGACACGTTACGGCGAACGCATGACGCTGCGATTATTAACATCGCACGCATCGAAACTCTCGCTGCAATCTTTGGGAATGCGACCCAATGAACTAAAAACCTTTAGCTCAGCGACTGCTCGACCGCACGGGTTGGTGCTGCTCACAGGTCCAACGGGCAGCGGCAAATCGACGACTCTTTACGTTGCGATTGAGCAATTGCTCAAAACTCGCGGTGGTAACGTGATCACCATCGAAGATCCGATTGAATACGAAATCCAAGGTGCATCGCAAGTCGAAGTCGATTCGGCTGACAAGGTCAATTTCTCGAAAGCGCTGCGAAGTGTTTTGCGCCATGATCCAGATGTAGTCATGATTGGCGAAATCCGTGATCCTGAAACGGCCGAAACGGCAGTAAAAGCTTCGCTGACGGGACATCTTGTCTTCAGCACCGTGCACACCAATACCGCTGCCGGAGTCGTTACGCGATTGAAGGACATGGGCGTCGAGCCATTTTTGATCGCTGCAACGCTTAGATTGTCCGTCGCTCAGCGGTTGGTACGCAAGCTGTGCTCGCACTGCCGCAGGCCGCGAACGATTACCGCAGCGGAGGTCCTCGCGCTGCAGCAGCCAGCGCTTGCATCGAGCACTGTGTTCGATGCGGCTGGTTGTGTGATGTGTGCTGGCCGAGGCTACACCGGTCGGATCGCCTTGTTCGAGATGCTGGAAAGCAGTGAAACGATGGCGAAGTTGATTGCTGATCGCGCGAATGAAAACGAACTTTTGCAAGATGCAAGGTCGCGTAACGTCTCGATGCTTCTCGATGATGGTGTTGCGAAAATCCTTGACGGTACGACTACCGTAGCCGAAGTCACCAGCGCCGTAACACTGTGGTAGCTATGTCAAAGTTCTTATACATCGCCACTTTCCTGAGCTTGGGACCACTTGTCCCGA
>JANNNN010000747.1:0-7842 GCA_031398555.1 Planctomycetia bacterium
TTGGCAAACTGTCCAGATCATTCGCGCAGTTCCTTGCCTGTTAAGTGCAAGAACAAATGCTGCAAAGTCGGTTCACGCATTGCAATGGTCGCGATTGAAACCCGATTCGTATTAAATTTGTTTAGTAATTCCGATAGTTGGTTGCTGCCGTCGATGAAGCCCGACGCTTCAAAACCATTTTCGCTAAGACGCAGCGGCGAAGGGACTTGACTCTGCGGAATCGTAAACCTTAAACTCAACTGCTGTGATATGCCGATCGTGCGTTCAAGCAGCTCTTCAAAAGTTCCCGATGCGATGATTCGCCCCTCATCAATAATCGCCATACGGTCGCAACGTGATTGGGCTTCATCAAGCTGGTGCGTGGTGAGCAAGATTGCCGTCCCTTGCTCTAGCAACGCGTTGAGCATCGTGTAAATCCGCTCGCGGCTCTGCGGATCAATTCCGACAGTGGGCTCATCGAGCAACAGAATCGTGGGCTGATGTAAGATACTGCAAGCTATGTTCAGACGTCTTTGCATACCGCCGGATAAAGTGTGAACGAGCGTATGACTGCGATTCTCTAGGGCGGCCCAGGTGAGTGCTTGATTGACACGTTGTTTGAGTTCGCAACCGCGAACACCGTGAAGTCGCCCGAAGGTAGTCAAGTTCTGCATAACGGTCAGGTCTGAATACAGTGCAATTTCTTGCGGGACGATTCCCAACTGGTCGTACCGATGGCCATGTTGGGCAAACTGAATTCGCCCACCAGATAGTGTCTGTCGGCCAGCGAGGCAGTTAATCGTCGTTGTCTTTCCTGCCCCATTAGGCCCTAGCAATCCCAATAACTCGCCGGCGTGCAAATCCAATGTCAACCCAGCTAGCGCGGGCGACTTGCCGTACGCGAGCTGTGCATTTTCAATTCGAATCGCTGGTTGCTGAATTTGAAGCATGGCATCGGTTCAGGTGGCGTTATTGAGAACTTGGCACCTGTAGAGATATAGGGGTTTCCCAGACTCGACACAACGCCGAGTCGCACCCCCAATGCCGATGAGCTAGCATTGCCTCTTAGCGACACGTAGCTTGAGACCATTTGTCCCGAGCAATTTTTTCGGTTCGTCCGGTAATTGAGTACTTCACCTATACCTTAGTTGCATCACCATGAACTTACGTTTTGTCTACGAACATTTATTCATTTTACCGGTAGCCAGCGGAGACTGCTGACTTAACAGCAATAGGGACCACTAAAAGCGATCTGGTCCCATCCTACGCAGTGTTGCTGAGCGACGGCCGACGGGCGGGTTTGGGGACGACGCGAATAAGTGGTACTGTGGTTGGTCCACCGTGAAATGTTCGACCACTTTCAAGATAATGATCGAAGACAAATACGCCGTGCTTCGCGTTGCCTGCACCGAGACACCGAAGTATTGCTGGACTTTGGCATTCGGGGCACTGCACTCGCAATCCATAACTATCCAGAATTTGATGAACAGATTTTGCAAACTGCTGATTGTCTTCCAGCGATCCAAATGACCAGCCATGGAACTGCTGCAGGCGAGCTTCGATGTTCAAGCGAATCTGCTGTTGCAGCGATTCGGATTCTGCAACGATCTGCTCAAGTTGCTGAGTGGCCTGGGCGATTGTTGCGACAGGCATCGACATTCGCTTTCGTAAGCCGCCGTAAACGCGCTCAGCGACCAATTGAACTCCGCGAAGATACAGTTTTCGTTGGGGCTGTGTCAGTGCTGCGGGTGATTCGTGAAGCACCAATTCAAGCAACGCGATCGGTTCACCCAAATGTAGAACCGGGCCGAACAGCAACTGATGACTGGTCGGATTGTTACCCGGGTTATCGTTTGAAGGACGGCGACCTGCTGGAGTCGGTTCGGCCAGCATGGCCTGTTTCTGCGCCCACGCGAGTTGCACGAGTCGCTCGTGTTTTTTTTGTTCAGCCGTAGTGTTCAGTAAATCGTCCATGTGATAACGAACACCAAAGATGGCTCCGGGGGCTCCCTGAGCGCGCAGCCAAGCGACGGCTCCTTTAGCAGAAAACAGTTCGCACATCGACGGCAGCAACTGTTCGAGAAAAGACTGGAGCGGCAGATCTCCGTCGATCAGCTTTGACAGCTTCTTCACTTGCACAACCGTGGGGCCGCGTTGGTCATGAGGTAAGTCCAGCAGGGCTTGGTGAAGTGATTGATGATCCGTTTCAACAGTCATTGTGAACTCTTCATCGGCGAGCGAACTGCGATCGGGCAGCCTGTGTAAACGTGTGTTCTCGGCTACGGTTGGACGCGGCCACGAAACATTAGTTCCAGCTTAACCTGACTATTGCATTCGCGTCCAGCTTATGTTTATACTCTACGTAGAAACAGGGCAGGTTGTCGAGTCCACCCAAAAGATTCTCAAAATCTCGCATTTATAAGCGTTCGCAGGGAATTAGGGGGAACTTTGCGGCTCTGGCGGTCTTCCAAGCGGGCGGCTGAAGCGGTTGTGCCTGCCGGAAACTGTTTCGCGATTGGTATAACCGGCACGGTCGCTGCGAGACTGCTACGGAAGGCGGGCAATTGAGTAAACTAAGGCTTGATCGTTTAGAGCACTCGTTTACCGTTATGGAATTGAGAGCACTTTTTGCCAGGTTGGTTAGGACACGCTTTTCGGGTTAGAAGGTCATTATGTCGCCCTCACAAGAAACCGTCGAACAAACTAAACAACAGATCCGCAACTTGATCAATGAGATCGCGGAGCTGTCTCGTACTGACCATGGTGCAGAAGAGTACTTTCCGGCCATTCTTAAACGCATCGTCGATGCACTTGCTGCGGTTGGCGGCGCGATCTGGTTGCTCGATCCCGAAGGCCAATTGCGGCTGAGTTACCAGATCAAAGTCAATCAAGACTTACTCGAAACTGGCAACGAAGATGCGATGCGGCATGCGAAGCTGCTGTCACGTCTTTATGCTCGCGGAAATTCGGAACTCATCCCTCCCCATTCGATGCTGGGGGAGGATCAAAGCGAAGGTAACCCAACTCAATTCTTGCTTGTCGTTTCGCCACTGTCGAACGGCAAAAAAAACATGGGCTTGATCGAGATTTTTCAACGCCCGGATTCAGCACCGAACATTCAAAAAGGTTATTTGCGGTTTCTCGAACAGATGGCCGGTTTGATCGGTGATTGGCTAAAAGGAGCGACGCTGCGTCAAGTCTCAGATCGACAAGAGATGTGGCAGCAAGCGGACCACTTTGCCCGTCTGGTCCATGATAATCTTGACCTTCGTGATACTGCCTTCACCATCGCCAACGAAGGTCGCCAGCTAATTGGCTGCGACCGAGTTAGTGTCGCAATCAAGAAGGGCGGTCGCTGCAAAGTGCAAGCGATCTCGGGGCAGGACTCGATCGAAAGCCGGTCAAACATCGTGCTTGCGCTCAACAATCTCGCCAGTCGCGTTGTGTCGGCCGGTGAGTCGCTGTGGTACGACGGATCCGTTGAAGACCTTCCGCCACAATTGGAAGAGGCCATTGAAGACTACGTGGATCTGTCGCACGGTCGAACCATTGCCGTTTTGCCGATCCGCCGACCTGATCGTGTGATCGAAGGCGACGTGAATTCGAAGGAAACGGTACAACGTGAGGACATGTCGGCTCGCGAGATCATTGGCGCACTGATTGTCGAACAAATCGAAAGCCAAGTCCCGAACGAAGTCATGCGCTCACGTGTCGACTTGGTTTATGAACACACGGCTCGTGCTCTGAATAATTCGATGAGCCACAGTGACCTGTTCATGATGCCGGTTTTGCGGGCGATCTCACGGGCCACTTGGCTGTTCCGAGGCTCTGCGTTTCCGAAAACGATGACCGTACTCGCACTCGTCGGCGCCGTTCTATTGGCCATGTTGTTGATTCAAATCAACATGGACCTCGAAGCCAACGGTTCCCTTCAACCGGTTGTTCAGCATCAAGTGTTTGCCCACGTCGACGGCGAAGTGAAAGATGTTTTTGTGGACCATGGCGAAACGGTAAAAGCCGGAGATTTGCTCGTGACGCTGCAAAATCGTGATTTGGAAATTGAAATCACCAGTCTAAAAGGCCAGCGCGACGAAACGATCGAATCGATCACTACGCTGGATTATCAAGCTCGCATTCCTGCTTCAACCACTGAACAAAGACTTGAACGTATGCGGGCGTCCGGGCAACTGAACGAAGCACTCAAACGAAAAGAAACTTTGGACGCTCAAATAGCCTTGCAGGAAGTAAATCAACAGCGGCTAAATGTCGTCAGTCCAATTGACGGTATCGTGATGACTTGGGATCTAAAGAAGAACCTTCGGGCTCGACCAGTGATGAAAGGCAATGTGCTGGTCACGATTGCCGATCCCCATGGCGATTTCGAAGTCGAATTGCTAATGCCTGAAAAGCGAATGAAGTATCTCGACGCAGCCATGAGCGAATCAAAAACGGACAGTCTAGAAGTCGAGTATAAAATGAAGACCGATCCGTCGAAAACCCATAAGGGCGTTCTGACTAAAGATGCGATTCACGGGCGGGCTGAACTCGATCAAACCGAAGGTGCGATCGTCAAGTTACACGTCAAACCTGACTCCATGGAAGGCGTAAGTCGCCGTCCGGGGGCTCAGTTGGTCGCCGACGTAACGGCCGGTCGCGCTAACGCCGCCTTTGTTTGGTTCCACGAAGTGATCGAATGGATTCAGGTCAACGTACTTTTCTAAACGCCTTCTCCGTCATTCAGAACGACTTTTCTCAGCCAATTTTGGCGACCTGATAAGGTAGTAATTAATGAACACTTGCTCATACAAATTCGCAGTTGTGGCATTCTGCTTCAGTGCAGCTTGCTCCAAAAGCTCATTTGCTCAAATCCCCAATCGGCCCGCGCAGAGCTCTCTAAACGTTCCCACAGCGCCGGGCACACTAGCGCGATCCAACGTCATTCGTGACGAAAGTGCCACGATTCAATGCGTTCATGATTACCCAATCTCTGCCCAAACCGATGGTTTGATCAGCGAGATGCTCACCGACGAAGGGCTGAGCGTTAAAAAAGGGGACACACTGTTCTTGATTGACGAGCGCGTTGCCAAAGTCGAAGTCAGCGTTGCGCTCAAGGAATGGGAAGCTGCCAGTAGCCAAGCTGCTGAAACGGCCAATGTCGAGTTCGCGGAGAAATCCTCCGAGCTGGCCGACGCCGAGTTCAAAGCTGAGTCGGAAATGTACCAAAAAGGTGCAGCTAGCAAATCGCAAACCGAACGAAAAAAATTGGAAGCTGAGAAGGCTCGATTCGGTATCCGCGTTTCAAAAGTCGAACATCAGAAAGAAGTCAAAGCGGCTGAAGTTGCTGCTGAGAAACATAAAGCCGCTGAAGTACGCTTGGACACCCACCGCGTTGTCGCCTTCCATGACGGCGTGATTGTTCGTCGTCTTCGCGATGAAGGCGAGTGGAGCAGGGCTGGCGAACCCGTGTTGCAGTTCATGGGCATGAGAGAAATGAAAGTTCAAGCTCTCGTACCGATCAAAGGCATTTCAGTGACCAGTCTCCAAGGCGCGTCGATGAGAATTCAAGTGCCCGTCAATGTAAGTGAAGTGATTACATTTGATGCGAAAATTGACTACGTTAGCCCCGAGATCGAACAAGGCAAAGTGCGCGTTTCAGCGCGAGTCGAGAACCAAGCCATCGGCGGCGTCTGGATTCTCCGTAAAGGAATGCAGTCCACCGTTGAAATTACACCGCAGTAAAGCGTTTGCATACTTTTTTCGGTTAGCTGGGTTCGTAAGAACCCGGATGTGCAGTAAGTAGTACCCAACCACCTGATTCTGACGAATCCAGCTACAAGACCAGTCGAATTAACGAGCAAGAAGGCAAACACTAACCATGACAACGATGGCTGACAGTTTGGTCAACAGCGCGATGCGACCGCTGAAGTTGCGTCGTCGACCCGACTTGATCACTAAAAAGCATCGTTACAACGGTCGCGTTTACCTTGTTGTCAAAGAGCCTGTGGGATTGAATTACTTCCGCTTCCATGAAGAAGAGTATGCAATTCTCGAAATGCTCGACGGCAAAACGAGTTTGCAGCAAATTAAGGAACGCTTCCAAGCCGAATTCGCGCCGCAGCGGATCACGCTTCAAGATCTTCAACAGTTCGTGGGAATGTTGCATCGGAGTGGGTTGGTAATCTCGGATGCAACTGGACAAGGTCGACAATTGCGTCGTCGCGGTGATGACAAAAAGAAGCGCGAATTGCTTGGAAAATTAGCTAACGTTTTTGCGTTGCGGTTTCGTGGGATCGACCCCGAGAAGATTCTCAACTTTCTAAATCCGTTCACCTGGTGGTTATTCACGCCAACTGCGATCTTCTTTGTCGCCATGTTTGGCCTTAGTGCCTTGATGCTGGTCGGCATTAACTTTCAAGAGTTCCGCACGAAATTGCCAACCTTTGAACAGTTCTTCGCGGCAGACAATTGGATTTTCCTCGGCGCGACAATGGCCAGCGTTAAGATCCTGCACGAATTCGGACACGGTTTAAGTTGTAAACGCTACGGCGGTGAGTGTCACGAGATGGGCCTGATGTTTCTGGTGTTCACGCCGTGCTTGTATTGCAACGTGTCCGATTCGTGGATGTTACCGAACAAGTGGCATCGGGTGTTCATTGGCGCGGCGGGCATGTACGTCGAATTGATCTTGGCTTCGATCGCTACTTGGTTGTGGTGGTTTAGCGAGCCGGGGATGTTCAATTTTCTCTGTTTGTCGGTGATGTTTATCTGTTCGGTCAGCACGGTAATGTTTAACGGCAATCCGCTGCTACGTTTCGATGGTTATTACATCGTCATGGACATACTTGAGATTCCCAACCTTCGGCAGAAGAGCACGGAGATTCTCAAGCGTTGGTTTCAGCAATATTGCTTGGGATTGGAACTGCAAGAGAATCCATTTTTACCACACCGCAACAAATGGGCTTTTGCGTTGTACACGATTGCAGCGGTCACCTATCGCTGGGTTGTGGTGTTCTCGATTACTTTGTTCCTGATCAATGTTCTGGAACCTTACGGGTTGCAGTCGATCGGACGCACGATCGCATATGCCGGTTTGGTTGGGATGGTAGTACAACCGATTTGGGCTTCGATTAAGTTTCTTCGCACACCAGGTAGGGCCAGCAAGATGAAAAGAAAAAATGTCCTCACCAGCTTGGCAGTGCTTGGTGTTGCAGCGGCAATCGTCGCGTACCTTCCACTGCCGTTTCATGTCGACTGCGCCGTCGAGGTCCAGCCGCAGGGGGCATCTCAGGTCTATGCCATGGTCCCAGGCAATTTAGTTGCTTGGCACAAACGCCCCGGCGAAGCAGTTCGTGTGGGCGATGTGGTTGCCGACCTCGATAGCTTTGATTTGCGTTTGCAAGAAGCCAAAATTCGGGGTGAATACGAAATGGCGCGGCTTCGCTACGAAACAGTGAAACAGCAACAGCACGACGACCCACAAGCGCTCGGTCAACTCGAAATGGTCGCAGAACTTGTAAATTCAAAAGCCTTGCTACTCAACAAAGCTCGAGAGCGGATTGATATGCTGACCGTGCGTGCTTCTGGCGAAGGCGTCGTTCTACCCGCCCCGGCAAAACCCGCACCCAAGACAAGCGAAAAAGAACAGTTGCCCACTTGGAGTGGCAATCCGTTTGATGCGAAGAACGATCAAGCCTTTTTCGCTGAATCGGATTTGTTATGCTTAGTCGGCGATCCGCAACGGATGGAAGCCGTATTGGTAGTCGATCAAGCCGACATTGATCTGATCAAGGTCGGCGTGGAAGCCGATATGAAGATCGATTCGGCAAAGATGGAAACTTTTTCGGGCTTTGTACGTCAAATCTC